>NZ_CAWVCU010000025.1:0-27476 GCF_963927765.1 uncultured Agathobaculum sp.
AATACGGCGCACAATGCCGGTTGCCTTCATTTACGCGTTCCCTCCCATACGCAATTTCTGGTTGTACAGGTAGTATGACTGGAACGCAGCGCATTATACAACGGCAGTTCTGGCAATTTTTGACGCGTATATGCAATTTTTATGCTCAGCGGGCCGTCACGCGCGCCCCTGTGACGATGGCGCGGGGCGCACCGGTCAACGACATGCCGGTATACGGCGTGTTGACCGCTTTGGAATGATACGTTTGATAAATCGTTTTGCTCTCCCAGTCAAGCAGCACCAGACGGGCGAAATTGCCCTCCGCCACCGCGCGGCCGGTCAAGCCGTAGATCTCAGCGGGCGATTTGCTCATTTTGTCGATCAGCTGCATCGGGGTCAGTCTGCCGGTTTTGACCAGATAGGTATTGCAAACCGAAAACGCAGTCTCCAGCCCCGTGATGCCGCTCGGCGCTTTGGAAAACTCGCGCGCCTTTTCCGCCGCGGTATGCGGCGCGTGGTCTGTGGCGATCATGTCGATCGTACCGTCGCGCAGCCCCTCGATCAGCGCCTGCCGGTCGACCTCGCGGCGCAGCGGCGGGTTCATGCGCGCATAAGTGCCATGCGCGGGCACGTCGTCCTCGGTCAGGCTCAGGTGGTGCGGCGTGACCTCGGCATAGACGCGCGCGCCGAGCGCTTTGCCTGCGCGGATGAGCGCGACCGACTGCCCGCAGGAAACATGCTGGAACACCACACGTGCGCCCGTGTCGAGCGCCAGCGCAATATCACGCGCGATCATCGCGGTTTCCGCCGCAGCCATCGCACCGGGTACGCCGAATTGCTCCGCTGCCGCCGAACCGTAATTGACACCGGGCGACGGCACGAGCGAAGGTTCCTCCTCATGGAAGGACAGCAGAATGTCGCGCGCCGCCGCCTGCTCCATCGCCGTGCGGCACAGCGCTGCCGAGGTCAGATTGATGCCGTCGTCGGTCAGGCAGGGCGCGCCCGCAGCAGTCAGCGCGTCAAAATCGGTCAGCTCCTGCCCTTTCAGTCCCTTTGTCACCGCGCCCGCCTGCAACACTTCGACCGGACAATCCTTCGCCTTTTGGGTCACATATTGAATGAGTTCGGGCGTATCGCAGGTCGGCAGCGTGTTCGCCATGCAGATGACGGTCGCATATCCGCCTGCGGCAGCGGCAGCCGCGCCGGTCAGCACGTCCTCTTTTTCGGTCTGGCCGGGATCGCGGAAGTGCACATGCCCATCGACAAAGCCGGGCGAAACCGTCAGCCCCGCCGCATCGTATACTTCACAGCCCGCGGACGCGTCGATGTGCGGCTGCACCGCAGTGATCACACCGTCGTCCCCAATGAGTACATCGCGCGGCGCATCCACGCCGGTATAAGGATCGAGCACCCGCCCGTTTTGAATCAGCAGCATAGGAATTGTCCTCCGTTCTGTTGTTATCGTACCCACCGCACTCGGCGGGCATCCGTTTTTTCTGTTTTCATTGTATCATGCTACCATCCGCGCCGCAAGCCGTCCCCGTTCCCCGCGCCGTAAGGCGCGCATAAAACAGAAAAAGCCTGCGAATGCAGGCTTTTTCATCAAATTCGAGGACATGTGCCTCGGATTTGATACAAGAACGCGATTTTGTGTGCCGCACTGGCGCGCAAAATCACGCATAGGCGGTGTCCGCGCGCCGCGCGGCAACGCCTCTCGCCGAAAGCTGTACGCTTTCAGCGAAACACTCACATTTGGTGATCCAGCGTCACCACCGGATTATACCGCACGTCGATCTCCTTGAGCCGGTCGTAAATCTGCATCATCAGCTCACGCTTGCCCTTTTCGTCATAAGTAAACGGCACGACCACATCAAAAATCAGGTTGATCTGCCGCTCACCATCTACCACACGGAAGTCATGCATGGAGAGGGCTTCATCAATGCTCCGCAGCACATTATCCACCTGCTCACGCAGCGCGGCGACATGCTCATTGTTGACGTCGATGGGGTCCATATGAATGACCAGATACACGCCTGTGCGCTGCCAAACACGCTTTTCCGCTTCGTCGATTACCTCATGCACCGCCACAAAGTCGGAATCGCTCGGCACCTCGGCATGCAGCGAAGCCAGCGAGCGGCCAGCGCCATAGTTATGTACGATCAGATCATGCACGCCGACAATGTAATCGGATTCCCGCACGATCTCCTCAATGCTGCGCGCAACTTCCGGGTCGGCGGCTTCGCCGAGCAGCGGCGCGACCGTATCGCGCACGATACCGACGCCCGCCCAGATGATGAACAGCGCCACCAGCACACCGACATAGCCATCCACCGGCAGGGTGGTGAAGCGACCGGCGATCATGCCGATGACAACCACCGATGTCGTAATTACGTCATTGCGGCTGTCCTGCCCCGCCGCCATCAGCACCGGGGACTCGATCCGGCGGCCGATGGAGGAGTTAAACGCGCCCATCCACAGCTTTACCAGCATGGAAACCGCCAGAATCACCAGCAGCACGACCGAAAACGCCACCGGTTCGGGATGGATGATGCGGTCAAACGAGGTTTTGAGGAACTCAAAGCCTACCAGCACGATGATAAACGCCACAATCAGACCCGCGATGTACTCGGTGCGGCCGTAGCCGAACGGGTGCTTCGCATCCGGCGCTTTACCGGCCACCTTGAAGCCCACAATCGAAATCAGACAGGAAAGCCCGTCGGACAGGTTATTGAACGCATCCGCCGCAATCGAGATCGCCCCCGTCAGCAGGCCGATCACCAGCTTGACCGCAAACAGGAATACGTTGCACGCGATGCCCACCGCGCCGGACAGAACACCGTACCGCTCGCGCACACGCGCATCCCGTGTATTATCCGCATCACGAATGAATAGGCGGACCAATGCTTTGGTCATAACAATCCCCTCGAATACAAAATATTATAAATGCCAATCAATATTACAATTTGTAATATCATAATTGCCGGAATACCCCACATAAAGCTGCGGTGCAGTGTCTTGTGGCGGATGAGCAGCATGGTCAGGTACACGCCCGGCCCGCCGCCAACCAACGCCCAGAAAAACAGCGTGCGTTCGGGTACCCGCCGCCAGCCGCGCGGCGCGGCGAGCTTATCATAAATGCAGACGACCGCACCGATCAGACTGACCGCAATGAAATAGTATAATACGCCCTGCACGTCCCGCATGCCCTCCTCCGGCGAAATTTCATTTTATTGTACCACAGTCCGCTGCATATCGCAAACCATGACGGAAAAAATAGCCGCCGCTAACGGGTTTTGTGTCGCCCCCAGCCGCAAGGCGCGCACCCAAAGAAAAGAACCGCCTTTGCAGGCGGTTCTTTCTATTGCGGTATTTTTTTCGGACTGCCGTTGTCGAACGGCTGCTTGAAATGGCAGTACAGCTGCAACCCCGCGTCAAACTGCGCGGCGTACTGCCCCGCGAGTGCTGCTGCGCCGATGCGCGCCAGCCCGAACAGCTCGGGCACGGAATCCGTCCGGGTTTCCTCCGGTGTCCACAGGTTGTGCCAAGGCGTATGCTGCTCGTTGAGCGCATCCCATGCCGGACGCTCCACCTTCATATGACCGGTCAGCAGTGCACCGCGCCCCGCCAGCCGTTCCAGCTTCTGCGCGCTGCGGTACACCGTGCGCTTATCCGCATAGAAAAAGTTCTCCCACGACAGCATTTCGTCAAACGAACGGCGCAGATCGCGCGCCGGCACATCCTCGCCATACACGTTTTCGAGAACGGCATGCAGCAGCACCGCCAGCACCGCCTTTTCCTCCGCGGGCAGCGCATAAAGCCCCGCAGGCCGGAAGTTGGTCACCGGCGCGTGATACGCCCGCTCGTAAATCAGATAGTCGATATCGCTTTCGATCTGACAATGTACAGCAGATGCATGCAGCTTGGCATCCGCCGAGCGAATCTGCTCCTGCCGACAGTAGACATAGGGATGGATCTCGCTGTCGAGCGCATAATGGCAGACAAAACCGTAAAAATACGCTGCCGCCGTCTCCTGCGCTGCGCCGGTCAAGCAATGTACGCCGCGCGCCAGCGCCGCAAACAGTTCGTCAGTCTTTTCCGAGTGCATACGGTTACCCAGCTTATGCAGCGGACTGCCCAGCAATATTTTGCGATAAAACAGCGGGTCCGGTCCCTGACACCCCCACCGGAAGCTCACCGGATGCTTGCCTATCAGCTCCTGCACCGGTGCGGGAAACACACTCTGCGTCTGCTCTCCAAACAGATGATGCGATACAAAATCCGCCATAACCGGACCTCCTCTGTCCTGTGAATCGTTTTCCTCTATTATACACGCTTTGCGTCCGCAGGGAAAGCCCCGAACAAGTCCGGTCAGTCCACGTCCGGGAACACGATGCCCGCATCCCGCCGCGCGCACTCGAGCAACTCCGCCATTTCGACGGTTTTCGCCATGCGGCGGCGGCAGTCCGCGTGATTGTCCGCCGCGACCAATCCCGCGATGCCTTGCATCTCCCAGTACCACGCGGTTTCGCCCTGCTGTTCGTCAAAGACCTGCTCGCCCGCATCGGTCACGACTGTGACGCGCGTGCACATGCTGACCGGGTTCTCCACCCTGATAAAGCCCTTTTCTCCGATGATGTGCGCGCCGTTTTCGCTTTTGCAGTCCTTCGCGCCCGTACACTGGGCGACAAAGCCCGGATATTCCAGCACCGCAACGCCGCCGAGGTCGATGCCGTTTTCGTGCCGCCGCGCGTGATAGGCCAGCTTTTCCGGCATGCCGAACAGACCGTACACAAAATACAGGTTGTACAGGTTGATATCCATGAGCGCGCCGCCCGCAAAGGCAGGATTGAACACATTGGGCGTCTGCCCGGCTTTCAGCGCATCGTATTTGCTCGAATACTGGCAGAAGGTGCACGACACCTGCCGCACCGGCCCGATTTCGGCCAGTTTCTCACGGATGCGCGCGAAATGCGGAAGAAACAGGGTCGTGATACCCTCAAACAGGAACAGCCCTTTTTTCTCAGCCAGCGCAGCCAGCTCCTCCGCCTGCGCGCGGGTCGGCGCGAACGGCTTTTCGCAGATGACATGCTTGCCGCTTTCCAGCGCTGCCTCGGTCTGCGCATAATGCAGGCTGTTGGGCGAGGCGACATAAACCCAATCGATTTCCGGGTCAGCCAGCATGTCCTCCAGCTTGGTATATACCTTGCCCACACCAAAGCGTTCCGCAAGGGCACGCCCGGTTTCTTCCTTGCGCGAGCAGACTGCCTCATAGGTCACGCCCGCCACGCGCACTGCTTCCGTCATCACCCATGTTACGATGTTGCCCGTTCCAATCGTTCCGATTTTCATATGCAGCCTCTTTCCCGCCTTGCGGCATTCCATTTGTCTTTATCATGGCATATTTTCCCGCTGTACGCAACGGATTTTTTGTCCCCCTACTATAAAAAAACACAGCCGCCTTTCCCCATGGGGAAAACGGCTGCGCCATTGATTCTTATTTTGCGGAAGCAGACCCGACTTAGCCCTCGTAATCCGCTTCGTTCTCCCAGTTGTGCCAAACCGCCTGCACATCGTCGTTATCCTCTAGATTATCGAGCAGCTTGCGCATCTGCGCCATATCCTCCTCTTTTTCGAGGGTGATATAGTTCTGCGGCACCAGCTCGACCTCGGCTTCCACAAAGGAGTAGCCCAGTGTCTCGAGCGCTTCACGCACGGCGGAAAAATCCTCCGGCGTGGTGTAGATCTCAAAGGTATCGTCATCGGCCTGGAAATCCTCCGCACCAGCGTCCAGCGCCTGCATCATAACGGTGTCCTCGTCCAGCTCGCCGCGCTCCATGATGATAACGCCCTTCTTGTCGAACTGCCAGGATACGCAGTTGGTCGCACCCAGACCCGCACCATACTTGTCGAACAGGTGGCGCACGTCTGCAACCGTGCGGTTCTTGTTGTCGGTCAGCGTTTCAACAACGACCGCAACGCCGCCAACGCCGTAGCCCTCATAGTTGTTGGCCTCGTAGTTGACCTGACCGTTCGCGCCCGAATACTTGTCCAGCGTGCGCTTGATGTTGTCGTTTGGCATATTGTTGGCCTTTGCCTTGGCGATGCAGTCGCGCAGGCGGGAGTTAAAGTCCGGGTTCGCCGAACCGCCTTCCTTAATGGCAATGGCCATTTCACGGCCGATCTTGGTGAAGATTTTCGCTTTTTTCGCGTCGTTCGCGCCCTTGCGCTTGGCAATATTATGCCACTTGGAATGTCCCGACATGGTGGAAAGTCCCTCTTTCTATCTGAAATAAATTTAATATAACCTCAAAAACGCCATACGGCGCAAAAAAATTTTATCAGATTTTTTTCATTTCCGCAATACCCGCATGCATATTTTTCGCGTGCCGCGTGCAAACTACGCTCGAAAACTTCAAAAAAGAGGTGATTTCCCATGAGCAAACAGAACAAGCGTCAGAACCCGTCCACCACGAGCCAGAACCCGTCGAGCACCCAGAACAAGAACCAGAATCCGTCCACCTCGAACCAGTGCCCTTCCGGCACCAGCAACAAGAAGAACGATCAGCAGTACTGATTCATGGACAGAACAAAAGGACGTGCAACGCACGTCCTTTTGTCATTTCTCTTATCAGTCGCCCATGGACAGGCCGAGGGCGCGCGCTGCGCGCACGACTTCGCCATCGGGCGGGACGGTTTTGAGCTTGCCCGCAACCTCGGAAAGCGGCACGGGAACGATGCAGTCGTTCTGCACCGCGACCATATAGCCGTACTTCTTCTCGCGGATCAGATGCGCCGCGGCCACGCCGAGACGGCTGGTCAGCAGGCGGTCAGCCGGGCTGGGCGCGCCGCCGCGCTGATAGTGGCCCGGAATGGTCACGCGGATCTCCTGCCCGGTCAGCTCCTTCAGCTCGTCCGCCATGCGGTAGGAGATAGACGGATAGGCCATCTTTTCGCGCGCGGCCTTGAACTCCTTCTTGCTCATCTTGGCTTCTTCCTGGCTGATCGCGCCTTCTGCGACCGCAAGGATGGAAAACCGCTTGCCGCTCTGCTCGCGCTTTTCAATCGCCTTTGCGATGGCCTTAGCCGAGTACGGAATCTCAGGGATAACGATGATATCCGCGCCGGACGCAATGCCCGCATACAGCGTCAGCCAGCCGGCCTTATGACCCATAACCTCAACAATGAACACGCGCGAATGCGAGAACGCGGTCGAGTGAATGGAGTCAATAACCGTCGCGGCAATGTCGATCGCGGACTGGAAGCCGAACGTCACTTCTGTGCCCCACAGGTCGTTGTCAATCGTTTTGGGCAGCGTAACGACGTTCACGCCGTTTTGGCTGAGGAGGTTGGCCGTCTTGTGCGTGCCGTTGCCGCCGAGGATAACCAAACAGTCGAAACCCTCGTCCCGCACGGTTTTCAGCATCTTTTCCAGCTTGGTTTCCTCGCTGTCCTCCTTGACCTTCTGCATCTCCTTGAACGGCTGACGCGAAGTGCCCAAAATAGTGCCGCCCAGCGTCAGGATATCGGAAAAATCCTTGGGGCTCATCACATGGTAATCGCCCTCGATCAGGCCGCGGTATCCATCCCGGATGCCGTAAATGGTCACTTTATTGCCCAGTTCATTATACAGCGTCTTTGCAACGCCGCGCAGAGCGGAGTTCAGGCCCTGGCAGTCGCCGCCGCTTGTCAGCATACCAATCTTCATAAGCGCAACCTCCTTTTTATTACCTTTATCATACGCCAATTTTTCTACCTTGTGAAGAGTCTTTCGTTAGGTTTTACATTCACGTCTCAATTCATCCGTTTTTGACTTCTGTCGCAGTACACGGTATTTTCCGCACAAAATTTTTGTAGGATTCATCAGTTGCACACCATATGTTGTTGTGGTATTCTTAAACCAGACAAGTTCCCTGCAACTGACGGACAAGGTGGAGCGCAAACCACCGGGGAGCAGGGGTTCCGTAAAAAATGCCGACCGTCTGGGCAGTGTCGCACAAGCTACGCGATGCTGCCCTTTTTTGTATCCAAAAAAGGGCAGCCGAACCAAAGAACAGGAGGAATCTCTCACATGAACGCATGGAACACCTTCATCGGCGGCGATTGGCAGAACGAGATCAACGTCCGCGACTTTATTCAGAAAAACTATACGCCCTATGAGGGCGACGGCGCATTCCTCGCGCCCGTAACCGCCCGCACGACCGCCATGCGCGAAAAGTTTGACGCGCTGCTGGCCGAAGAGCGCGAGAAAAACGGGGTTCGCAATGTTGACACCGACACCGTCATCACGATCACCGCGTTCGGCCCCGGTTATCTGGACAAGGAAAACGAGGTCATTGTCGGCTTGCAGACCGACGAGCCGCTCAAGCGCGCCTGCAACCCGTTCGGCGGCATGCGCATGGTACGCGAAGCCTGCAAGGCCTATGGCTATGAGGTTTCGCCCCAGATCGAAGAGGAATTCAAATATCACAAAACGCATAACGACGGCGTGTTCTCCGCCTATACCAAGGACGTGCGTGAAGCGCGTCACGTCGGCCTGCTGACCGGCCTGCCGGATGCCTACGGCCGCGGCCGCATCATCGGCGACTACCGCCGCGTGGCGCTCTATGGTGTTGACCGTCTGATCGCGGAAAAGCAGCGCGACAAGGACGCGCTGGGCGAAGTGCCGACCACCGAAAAGGAGATCCGCACCGCGGAAGAGCTGTCCGACCAGATCAAGGCACTCAAAGACATGGTCAAAATGGCAGCCTCCTACGGCTTTGATATTTCCCGCCCTGCGGAAAACGCGAAGGAAGCCGTACAGTGGCTGTACTTTGCGTACCTTGCGGGCATCAAGGAGCAGAACGGCGCGGCGATGAGCCTTGGCCGCACCTCGACCTTCCTTGACATCTACTTCGAGCGCGACCTCAAGGCCGGTATCCTGACTGAGTCCGAGGCGCAGGAGATCATGGATGATTTCGTTCTCCATCTGCGCATGGCGCGCCACCTGCGCACGCCCGAATATAACGAGTTGTTCGGCGGCGACCCGATGTGGATCACCGAAGCGGTCGGCGGCATCGGCGAAGACGGCCGCCCGCTCGTCACCAAAAACAGCTTCCGCATGCTGCACACGCTGTATAACCTCAATCCTGCCGCCGAACCGAATCTGACCGTGCTCTGGAGCGAGCAGCTGCCCGAAAACTGGAAGAAATTCATCGCCAAGGTGTCCATCGACACAGACGCCCTCCAGTATGAAAACGACGACGTGATGCGTCCGCACTTCGGTGACGATTACGCGATCGCCTGCTGCGTTTCCGCGATGCGCGTGGGCAAGGATATGCAGTTCTTCGGCGCGCGCGCCAACATCGCAAAGCTGATGCTCATGGCGATCAACGGTGGCCGCGACGAAAACAAGTTTGAGCAGGTTGGCCCGGAAATGCCGGTCATGGAGGGCGACACGCTCGATTATGACGAGGTTTGCCGCCGCATGGACTTCTACCGTCCGTGGCTGGCCAAGACCTACGTTTCCGCGATGAACACCATCCACTATATGCATGATAAGTACGCCTACGAAAAGAGCCAGATGGCGCTGCACGATACCGATGTGCGCCGCCTGATGGCGTTCGGCATCGCGGGCATGAGCTGCATGGCGGATTCGCTTTCTGCGATTAAATACGCCAAGGTCCACCCGATCCGCAACCCGGAGAACGGCATCATCGTCGATTTTGAAATCGAGGGCGACTTCCCGAAGTTCGGCAACGACGACGACCGCGTGGATGCCATCGCCTGTGAGCAGGTCGAGAAGTTCTATCAGGCGCTGACCCAGTTCCCGCTCTATCGCGGCGCGGTGCACACCCTGTCCATCCTGACCATCACCTCGAACGTCATGTACGGCAAAAAGACCGGTAACACGCCGGATGGTCGCCGTCACGGCGAACCGCTTGCCCCAGGCGCAAACCCGATGAGCGGCCGCGACAAGTCGGGCGCGCTAGCTTCGCTCAACTCGGTGGCAAAGCTCAGCTATGACTATTGCCGCGACGGCATCTCCAATACCTTCTCGATCACGCCGGGAGCGCTCGGCAAGACGGACGAGGATCGCGTGAACAACCTTGTTGCCATCATGGGCGGTTACTTCGCACAGAATGCGCACCACCTGAATGTCAACGTCATGAACCGCGATACCCTGATCGCCGCTTATGAGCACCCCGAGCAGTACCCCAATCTGACCATCCGTGTTTCGGGCTATGCGGTCAACTTCTACAAGCTCAGCCGCGAGCAGCAGCGTGAGGTCATCTCGCGCACGTTCCACGAGGCGATCTGACACCCTCTGGTGTGGCAACCGCCCTTGCTGTTCTGATCCTGCAAGGCGGGCGGCAGCCGGAAACAGGGACTTCACTTTTGCGCGCGCAGCGCGCCCTCAAGGAAAAGGAGCGATTCGCAAGAGGGGAGAAACCTCCGGTGTCTCCCCTCTTGTGCGCCCGCCGCGCAGGCGAACGTACCTGCCGCCCGCAGGCGGCATCATTCCCGCATCTTGTAGTAAAAGCACACTATTTTGAGAAAGGTTGTGGCAAAATGACCGGACGCATCCATTCCATCCAGTCCCTCGGCGCGGTGGACGGGCCGGGCGTGCGCTGCGTTGTTTTTCTGCAGGGCTGCCCGCTGCGCTGCGTCTACTGCCATAACCCGGACACATGGGACACAACCGGCGGCGAGGAAATCGACACCGATGAACTGGTGCGTCGCGTGCTGCGCTTCCAGCCCTACTGGAAAAACGGCGGGGGCGTAACCGTCTCTGGCGGCGAACCGCTGCTGCAAGCAGACTTTGTCGCGGAATTTTTCCAAAAGCTGCATGAGCATGGCGTACACACCGCGCTGGATACCTCGGGCACCGGCTGCCCAACCGCCGCAGCCGAACGCGTGCTGCGGCACACTGATCTGGTGCTGTGCGACCTGAAATTTCTCACCGCTGCGGACTACAAACGGTATTGCCGCGCCGATTTCACCCAGGTCGAGCGCTTTTTGCAGCTGACCGCGATGAAAAGCGTACCGCTCTGGATTCGGCATGTGGTCGTGCCCAGCCTGACCGACAGCCTCGACCATCTGCGGTTGGTCAAGGCGCACGCTGAGCGCTGTCCCAACCTGCAAAAAATCGAATTTCTTCCTTTCCACAAGCTGTGCATCGAAAAATATGATCGTATGGGGATCGAGTTCCCGCTGCGCGATACGCCCGCAATGAACGAAGCGTGGCTCAAGCAACTGCTGGAAAAGCTATAAACAAAAACGCGGAGGAACGACGTTCCTCCGCGTTTTGCTATGTATGCCTTATGCCTCTTCTTTCTCCGGCCGTCTGCCGCAGAAGTGCACCTCATACCGGCGCATGCAGTCTTTAATAACCTCAATCGCTTTTTCCCGATTGAGCGCGTCCGAAGTGGTGGTGTGCTTGTGCTCAAGGCCCTTATAAACCTCGAAAAAGTGTGTAATCTCATTGCCGTAATGCGGCGGCAGCTGATCCATGTCGTGATAGAAGTTCCATGTCGGCTCTTCAAACGGAATCGCAATGATCTTGTCGTCGATCTCGTCCTCGTCGATCATACGCATCACGCCGATCGGATAGCAGTCCACCTCAACCAGCGGATCGAGCGACTCGGTGCACAGCACAAGCACATCCAGCGGATCGCCGTCATCCGCATAGGTGCGCGGAATGAAGCCATAATTGGCCGGATAATGCGTGGATGTATACAAAATGCGGTCCAGCCGCAGCAGACCGGTTTGTTTGTCCAGTTCATACTTTTTCTTGCTGCCTGCCGGGATCTCGATCACCGCGGTGAACCGTTCCGGCGTGATGCAGCGCGGATCAATGTCGTGCCAGATGTTTCTCATGCCGTTTTGCTCCTTTCTCTTTCTATTTTCAGTATATCAGACCCTCCCACCGCACGCAAGACCCGCAGCCCATGGAAAAAAGTGCTTTACTTTACAGGCTTTTTACACAAAACGCATTGTCCCAACACAAAAATGCAGTATAATAGTAGTATACTGACCGATCGTATGGCCACTTTTCCGTGTCCGGCGGCCGGAATGAAAACAGGGGGAATCTCTCTCATGACACAGGCAATCTGGGAACAGGGCTATACGCAGAACCGCGAGCTGTCCTGGCTGCAGTTCAATGCGCGCGTGCTGGCCGAGGCGGAGGATGATACTGTGCCGCTTTTGGAGCGGTGCAAATTCCTTTCGATCTTCACCAGCAATCTGGATGAATTCTTTATGATCCGCGTGGGCAGCCTGTGCGATATGGCGACGGTGGACAAAGACCATGTGGACAACAAGTCCGGTATGACCGCCAAGGAACAGCTGCATCACATCTACGCTGCGGTGGAACCGCTGTATGCGCGCCGAGACGCTGCGTTCAGCGATGTCAGCGCGCGTCTGCGCGCGGAGGGGCTGCGCCGTCTTACCATCAGCGAGTTGGAGCCTGCCGAGCAGAAGTACATCAAGCAGTATTTCAAAAATGTCGTTGCGCCTGTGCTTTCTCCACAGGTTGTGGATGCGCACCATCCCTTCCCGCATTTGGAAGGCAAGGTGCTGCATATCGCCGCCCTGCTCAGCCGCAAGAAGAACGAACGTCTGGGCCTGCTGCCGGTGCCGGCTTCGCTGCCCCCGCTGGTCTTTTTGCCGGGCGAGGAAAAGCGCTATGTGCCCATTGAAGATATCCTGCTGGAATACACCGGTCATGTGTTTGAAATGTACGACGTGCTGGAAAAGACTGTGTTCTGCGTCACCCGCAACGCCGACATCAACCCGGACGATGAAACCTTCGGCGCGGAGGAAGGCGACTTCCGCACTAAAATGGAAAAGCTGCTGCGCCGCCGTCGTCGCATGGCGGTCGTCCGCGTCGAGCTGACGCGCCCCATCAGCGATCATTTCACCGAATACTTCCGCAAGCGTTTTGACGTGACCGACGCACAGATTTTCCTCTCGCGCAAGGCGCCGCTCCAGATGAGCTATGCGTTTTCGCTGGGCGATCATTTCCCGGAAAAACAGCGGGCGGCCCTGTCCG
This sequence comes from uncultured Agathobaculum sp., assembly GCF_963927765.1. Lineage (NCBI taxonomy): Bacteria > Bacillati > Bacillota > Clostridia > Eubacteriales > Butyricicoccaceae > Agathobaculum > uncultured Agathobaculum sp. The sequence goes on from NZ_CAWVCU010000025.1 coordinate 13,010, forward strand.
ATCCCGTGTTTTCCCCGCAGCAGCCTGCCATGCTGCCGACGGGACAGAGCCTTTTGAAAGCCGCGCTCAAGCGCGATATTCTGCTTTCTTATCCGTATGAATCCATGGAGCCGTTTTTGCAGATGATCCGCGAGGCGGCAAACGATCCCGCCGTGCTGTCCATCCGTATCACGATCTACCGTCTGGCGCGCAAAGCCAAGCTGGTGGAATATCTGTGCGCCGCAGCCGAAAACGGCAAAGACGTGACCGCGCTCATCGAACTGCGCGCCCGCTTTGACGAACAGAACAACATTGACTGGTCCGAGCGCATGGAGGAAGCAGGCTGTAAAATCATCTACGGCTTTGAGGATTATAAGGTACACTCCAAGATCTGCCTGATTACCCGGCAGGAGCGCGGTGCTGTGCGCCATATCACGCAGGTCGGCACCGGCAACTATAATGAAAAAACCGCCACGCAGTACACCGATGTGTCGCTTATCACCTCGGATGAGTCAATCGGCGCGGATGCGGGCGCGTTCTTCAACAATATGGCGCTGGGCAACCTTGAAGGCCGGTATAACCGCCTTCTGGTTGCGCCGAGTAGCCTGAAAAACAACATTCTGGCGCTGATGGATGAACAGATCGCCCGCGGCAGCGACGGCTATATGCTGCTGAAATTCAATTCGCTGACCGATATCGACATCATCCATAAGCTACGGGACGCTTCCTGCGCAGGCGTGCGCATCGAGATGATTGTGCGCGGTATCTGCTGCCTGCTTCCCGGTGTCGAGGGACACACTGAAAACATCACGGTCACCAGCATTGTCGGCCGCTTTTTGGAGCACTCGCGCATCTTTGTGTTTGGCCGCGGCTCGGAGGAAAAAATGTATATCTCCTCCGCCGATATGATGACGCGCAACACCGAACGCCGCGTGGAGATCGCCTGCCCGATCGACTCGCCAGAGGTGCGCGCACGGCTGCATGATATTCTGTATGCCATGCAGCACGACACCATCAAGGCACGCGTCTTGCAGCCGGATGGCACCTACTGCAAAAAGCCGCCCGTGCCCGACCCGATCTGCGCACAGGTGCTGCTGATGCAGCAGGCCATCGACCAAGCCCGCCAACAAGCAGCACATCCTGCGCCCCCCGAGCCGGGCTGGCGCAAGCTGCTGAATCGACTGCTGGGCCGTTAAACAGGAAATACGATGCAGAAACGCCGGAACTTCCGGCGTTTTTTGCATGCAACGATAAAAAGCCGTCACTTTCGTGACGGCTTTAGCTGGTGGGGTTGGCGGGGCTCGAACCCACGACCTCTCGCGTGTGAGGCGAACGCTCTGACCAGCTGAGCTACAACCCCGTTTGTTCGGTTTACCTTATTACTATACCAGAAACAAACGGGGTTTGCAAGCCCTTTTTTATGGCTGCTGGTTTTTGTCCAGACGTCCGAGCAGCGCCACGATCAACGCGATTACCGCCAGCACCGTAAAGATGCCCGCCATACCCTGTCCGAGCAGCTCCATTGCCATGCGTACCGATTCACTCATATCCAGCGCCTCCTTCTCACATAAAGAACCCAAGGATCACGCCGCCCGCAACGACCGACGCGATCTGTCCGGCGACATTCGCACCGACCGCATGCATCAGCAGGTGATTGGTCTTATCCGCTTCCACACCCAGCTTTTCGATCACGCGCGCGCTCATCGGGAAAGCCGAAATGCCCGCCGCGCCGATCATCGGGTTGACCTTGTTCTTGCAGAACAGGTTGAGCACCTTGGCAAACAGCACACCGCCGATCGAGTCCAGCACGAAGGCAACCAGTCCGAGGCACAGGATAATCAGCGTTTCCTTGGTCACAAACTGCTCCGCACGCATAGAGAACGAAATCGTGATGCCGAGCAGCAGCGTAATCAGGTTCGCCAGCTCATGCTGCGCAGTCTTTGACAGGCTCTCCAGCACGCCGCACTCACGGATCAGGTTTCCAAACATCAGGAAGCCGACGAGCGACACCGACGCGGGCGCAACCAGTCCGGCTACGATCGAGACAACGATCGGGAACAGGATGCGCGTGCGGCGGCTGACCTTGCCCGCGGCATAGGGCATCTTCATCGCGCGTTCCTTTTTTGTCGTCACCAGCTTGATCGCAAACGGCTGAATGATGGGTACGAGCGCCATATAGCTGTATGCCGCAACCGCAATCGCGCCAACGTACTTCGACCCGAGCACCTGCGAAACCAGAATGGAGGTCGGGCCGTCCGCCGCGCCGATGATACCGATGGAAGCGGCATCAATGATGTCGAAACCGAATGCCGCCGCTGCAATAATCGTCAGGAAAATACCGATCTGCGCCGCTGCGCCGAACAGAAACAGCTTGGGATTTGCCAGCAACGGGCCGAAGTCGATCATTGCGCCAATGCCGATGAACAACAGCAGTGGGAACGCTTCACTGGCCTCAATCCCGGTTTCAAACAGCCATTGGATGATGCCGTGCGTCTCGCCCACGCCTTGCGTGATCTGGTCGATCACGCCTGACATCGGCAGGTTGACCAGAATCGCGCCAAAGCCCATCGGCAGTAACAGTGCAGGCTCATACTGCTTCTGAATCGCCAGCCAGATAAGCAGCCCGCCGACCGCGTACATCACCGCCTGCTGCCACGTCACCGATAGCAAGCCTTCGTATAAAAACTCCATATTGACCCCTCCTTCGATAAAAAAACAGACCTGCGTTTCCCTCTCGGAAAACGCAGGTCTGGTCATTTCAGGCAACAGCCAGAACGGGATCGGATGCCCCGTCATGCTTGTTGGCGATGCCGCGCGGCAAACCGCGCCGACTACTCCCCTTTGTTTGGCATCATCTTATCATGGGAAGTAGGGCAGTGTCAAGCCTGTTTTTCTGTTAAGTTTTCGTCAAATTATGCGCCAAAGATATCCGGGTTTGCCGCCCTGTGGCTCTCCCACAGGGTCTGCACGGTTGTGCTGCTGCCCGCGACCGCATCTTCAACTGCGTCCGCGTCCTGCTGCCAGCGTTTATCCAGTTCAGCAAACACACTCTCGGCATATGCGCCGTCGACCCAGCCCATCTCGAGCGCCTGCAGCAGCTCGCCCGTCGTGCGGTAGGGATAGTACTCCATCATGTTAGCGACTACGCGGAGATAGGGCGGATACTGCGGCTGATAGCCGTCATAACCGATGGGCAGCCACAGCGCCGGACTGCTGTCCGACAGCTGCACACGCTGCATGCGGAGGGTCATTTCGCCGTCATCCCAGCGATAGGTCAGGTGCATCTCGGCATCGTCCTCGCTGCCGGTTTTGCCGACCCACTTACCACCCACAAAATGCAGCACATATTCGGCGCAGGCCTCCGGGGTGGAAAGGTTGGGATTCTCGAGCGAGGCGGGCTTTGCCGCCATTTCGCTCAGCTTTTCCAGCCCGGTCTCATCGAACACCGGGAAACCCTGCTCAAGTGGGAACGCATACCAGAAATCTTCGAGCGAGCGCACGCCGCCTGAGGTGTTGACCAGCGTTTCGGTGCGATCAGGCGTAACCGAGTCCGTCCCCTCATACCACAGCCGCTGGGCAGTGGTGAAATAATAATCACCCGCTTGCCCCGTATACCGAACGACCAGCAGACACGAGCCGTCGGTCAGGTTGGGCTCGACCGTGACCAGATCGATCGGCAGACCGCTGCTCAGCATCTGGTTTTCCATATAAGCATACCGCACCGCCAGATCATGCAGCACCTGCTGCCGCGCGCGCCCCGCCTGCGCGTCATTCTGTCCGTCAAACGAGATCGAAGTGCCGTCCATCGCCTGTGCCGCCTGATACATTTCGGTATAAGCCGCGGCGATATTCTCATCCGACGGGTCATATTGCACATCGGACGCGAACGACAGATAATAGGTCAGGCCGTCCCGCTCAGTGAGCTGCTTGCAGGGCACCGGAAAGCCCGCTTCCCAGTCCTCGCCGAACTGCGCCTTGAGCGACGCGGTTGCCTCAGCATACAATCCCATCACCACGCCGCCGTCAGTCGGGTCGTCCGTGTAGCCCGGCAGCGCATTTTGCAGACCGAACTGCACCACGCCGTCGTTTTCTTTGACGTAGCCCTGCTCGACAAAGCAGTCGGGCAGCGTCAGCGTGTAGCCATAGGTATCATTATAATATTCGGTCGAGGTGATGGTGTAATCCGCATTCGGCACACCCTCGTTTGCCAGCCGGTAGACGAACGCAGCGGTATATTCTTGTTCCGTGCCGGTATAGGCGCTGGTGCGATAGGTCACCGTCACACCGCGATAGACCACCGCGCCCAGCGTCGAGGACAGTGCCTCTGCCATCAGATGCTCAACCTTATACAAATACACCGCGCTGCCGCGGTCATACACATCGGTAAAGCGGATATTGGTCTGCTGTGTCTCCTTGTCGGTGTATTGCAGCGTGCCGTCCGCGTGGATGACCGCGTCGGTCAGCACGGCATCCGTTGCGGTCAACTTGCCGTCAACCGGCTCAAGCTTGATCGTTTGTCCCGCTTGCAGCAGCGGAATTTCGCCGTTTGCGTTCTCGATCGCCTGCTGGATGGTCGCGCCGACGGGCAACGCGCCTTGGCTGACCGGGCTGTCATCCTCAACCAGATAAGCACCGAATCCCTGGTCAAACTGCGTTACCAGCCCGACCGGCAGCCAGTATCCGTCCGTTCTGCGCATCTGCACATCGACCGAAGGGCTTTCGTCAATGAAGCTCACGCGTACAACTGCTTCGTTGCCGCTCTCTGAGATGAGGTCGAAAGCCGAGGTACCTCCAACATAGCTGAGCACAATCGGCGCAGCGTCTTGCGGTCTGCTCAACGCGTCCAGCGGCTGATCGTTGAAGTTCTCTGCGCCTTCGGAAATGGTCGGCCATGCGAGACCAGAGTCGTAATACAGGCGGAATATCTCGTTGTCCGTCATATCACCGCCGCGGTCGATCTGCTGCACATCCACGATGACCGAACGGCCATCCTCCTGCGCGGTGCGGATCAGATGCGCGTTGCGCTGGTCGCTCACACCACCGCCGTACATCTGGAACACGGCGATATACTCACCGCCGCTCGTCGGCACCAGCGTATAGTCACGGTAGGACGGGGACGAGCCACCGTACTTCCAGCTAATGCCGCCGCCCGGTATCTGCTGTGCAGTGCGGAACTCCTGCTGCATCTGTTCGGACAGGATGGGATAGATATACTGCCCGCTCTTGTGCATCACGCCGCGCGCATACTGTCCCGCAAGATCAGCGACAGTGCGTGCGTTTTTGCCGCCGTCGTAGGTGAAGTCCTGCGGCAGCCAGCCTTGGTCGAACTGATTGACCATCGTGATGGTCACTTCGCTGCGGTCATCAAACATAAACGTGATGTCCATGATATCGTCGCCCATGGTGCGGTCGGCGGACGAGCCGCCCATCACGCTGGCAGCTTGTAGATGCAGCAGGTAGGCCGCCGCATCAGCTGGGTCGCCCCAATTTTCCTGCTGGGCTTCGGTAAGCACCATATCGCCGCCCAAAATCGGGTCGGGTAGGCCGAGATCGTTTTCATACAGGATGCGGAACTCGTCGAGCGAGGTCACGCCATCCCCTGCGACGGCTTCGCCCTTGGTGACTTGCCAGCCGTCTGCGGACTTTTCAAAAGTCAGCTTTTCTGCCACGCGATCTGGCACAGGCAACTCCGGAAAATCCTCCCACTGCATATCGTACAGCACATAGGTGTCCTCGCCATCCAGCTTGACCGTATACCCAAGGCTTTCTGTGCGCTGCGCCCACTGCTCGGCGAGCGAAACACGCTCTTCGTCCGTCAGCTGGTCCTTACTTTCCCCTATCGAAAAGGCGCAGCCCAGCGTGCCGACCAGCACCGCCGCCGCCACGACCAGCGCAATGCCGCGCTTTTTGACCTTTTTGTCAAACAATCCCTCGAAACGCCGCATCAGCGTCTCCTTTTCTCCGGCAAAGCACGACACCAGCGCGCGCTTTTTCATCTGCGCTTCGACCGAGCGCAGAATGGTCTCGCCGTAGGCACGGCGCGCGTCCACGTCCATGCCGCGCACCACTGCATCGTCGCACGCCAGCTCGATATCCTCCTGTGCAAACCGCGCCATCAGATGCACCATCGGATTGAACCAGTGCACTGCCCGCGCCGCGACCAGCGCCAGCTTGAGCCACAAATCGCCCCGCTTGTAATGCGTCAGCTCATGCCGGAAGATGAACGCCGCGTCCTGTGCAGACAGCGCTTCATCCGGCAGGTAGAGCACAGGACACAGGAAACCTGCCAGCATCGGGCAGTCCGCCGCCCGTGTCACCCGCAGTGGGATGTTCCGCTGGATGCCGAGCGACCGTTTCTGCTCCTCAAACACCGCGCGCAGGGTATCGCACTCGGCGGGTTCGCCGGTCTGCCGCACCAGATAACGGAAGGACACATATCCATAGGTCTGCCAGATCGCAAATGCCAGCATGCCCGCGCCCCACAGCACGAACAAAATCTTTGCTACCGGTACTATGGAATCGCTGTTCTGCGAACCGTCCCAGCTTTCGGTCTCGGTGTCAGCCGTCACACGCGGCGGCGTGTCCTGCGATTGTTCCTGCACGGTATTCCCGGCTCCTTCAGCTGCCAGACCATCAGCCGCCGTATCCGTATTCCTCTGCAATGACACATATTTCACCGGCGTGACCTGCACCGGCGGGTCGGGCAGCGTCAGCTGCACAGGCACCAGCAGCCGCAGCGCGAGCACCGCCCACACTAGGCACATTGCGCGCGCGGGATAGCGTTTTTTGAGGGCTTTGCGCAGCAAAAACAGCACCAGCGCCACCGCCGATACAGTCAGTCCGATCTGCGTGAGGTTGTTCAGCAGATCGCTCCATGCAAAGCGTAACATATCCTACCCCTCCTGTCCTTACCGTCCCTGCGCGTCGAGAAAGGCGCGCAGTTCGTCGATGTCGTGCGCGGTCAGCGCGCCCGCGTCCGACAGGCTTGCTACCAGATTTTTCACCGACCCGCCGCACACGCGCTCGACAAAGCTGCGGCTCTCGCGCTGCAGGTATTCCTCCTGCGTCACGCACGGCGTATACTGGTTCTGTCGGCCTTCTTTCTCGCACGAAAGGAACCCTTTGTCGCACAGGCGCGAGAGGAAGGTCAAAACGCTCGTCGCTTTCCAGTCGCTCGGTACTTTTTGCTGTACTGCTGCCGCGGTCACCGGCGCTTCCAGCGACCAGACCGCCTGCATCACTTCCAGCTCCGCATCCGGCAGCCGTTTGCTTTTCTCCATGTTGTTCCCTCCTTTTTCTACAAATGTAAAACCCTTTCTGTGCTTACATTCTACAATAGTAGAACATGCTTGTCAAGTCATACTTTGTTTACACTTTGAAAATTGACAAGAGCCCCTATTTTGCGCTATGCTTATAGTATAAAACCATTGACCCCCTGCCGACAAAGGAGCCGGAACCTATGCGAAAATCCATGGCGCTCGGATTTGCCATTTGCAGCACGCTGCTGCTGATTTTGTTATTTCTCGCCGGGCGTATGCTGTATATCGAATTCTACCATCAGTCCTATGCGGACATCACCGATAAGACCACACAGACCACCGTCACACTCACGGAAAACCAAACCGAAGTGCGGACTGTGACCGACCCGGAGCAGCTTGCCGCTATCACTGAGCTACTGTCCAGCTACGCCTATACCCAGTATCCGCACCTGTTCAAGCCCAGCAAAGAAAAGCTGACGGGTAACCTGTTGACCGTGACCTTTGAAAATGGTAACTCTATCGGCGTCAATGCCGATGGCTATGTATTTGTAAATGGTGAGCTGCGCGATATTGAGGGCAGCCGCGGACAGGAATTTTATCACAAGCTCTATCTGCTATTCTATCCGAACGCAACCTAAATGCGGCCGTGCGGCGGTCTGGATTGTGCGTTGATTAAGGGGGACAAACACACATGCGAGAATTGCTTTTGGATGCGGAAACCTTTTATACCCGTGAACAGGTGCATCAGGCGCTGGCGGATGTTTTTGGCTTTTCCGCCGACTACGGCGGCACGCTGGACGCGCTCTATGATGAGCTTTGTATCTGTCCACCCACGCGGCTGACGCTGCGGCATGCTGAGTTTCTGGTCGACGCACTGGGAAACTACGGCGAATTTATGCTGCGCATTTTTGCGGGCGCTGCAACCGAAAACCCGGATTTTCTGCTGAATTTTGAATATTAACAAAAAAGGACGTGCAAAGCACGTCCTTTTTGATTTGCTGAAATTCTCTTATGCCGTAAACAGCTGCGCCCAATACGCGGTGCCGCCCGATACCGTATAGCCGACGCCGATGGTCGTAAAATTCTCATTGAGGATATTCGCGCGGTGGCCGGACGAGTTCATCCATGCCTGCACCACCTGCTGCGGTGTCGACTGACCGTAAGCGATGTTCTCGCCCGAACGGGTGTAGGACACGCCCGCCTCGGTCAGTGCGGTCGAGAAGGAAGAGCCATTCGGCCGCGTGTGCGAGAACGACTGTACCGTTTCTTTCGCGCGCACCTGTGCCGCCTGCTGCACGCGGCTGTCCACCTTCAGCGCGGACAGGCCGTATTTGGCGCGCTCTGCATTGACCAGCGCCACAACCTGCGATGCATAGTCCCCCTGTGAAGCGTCGTTGTCCTCCTCCGGAGTCTGCTCCGGGGTGTTGTCTGGGGTTTCCTCCGGGCGGTTGTCATCCGGCAGCTGCGGCGGATTGTCTGGCGTCTCTTCCGGCTGCTCTACGTCCGGTGTCTCCTCCGGCTGCTCGACATCCGGGGTCTCCTCCGGCTGTTCTACATCCGGCGTCTCTTCCGGCTGCTCTACGTCCGGCGTCTCCTCCGGCTGTTCTACGTCCGGCGTCTCTTCGGGTGTTTCCTCCGGCTTTTGCTCGGGGCGATTTCCCGGGAATTGACCGCACAGGAATGCAAAATACTTGTCCAGCAGATTCTGACGGAAACCGGAATCACACATATAAGAATACACATCGGACGGGCTGATTTTCTTCTCCAACGGCAGATTTGCCGCGCCCGCGACTGCGGTAGTCGTGATCACCGCGACCAGCGCCAGCGGTACCATTTTCTTCAGCTGCATGATATGTAACCTCCTTGGTTTGCTTTTGCTCTTTCTGGTGCCCTTTGCACCATGTACCAGAGTATAGCGTGCTTTGTAACCATTTTGCAATGGAAATGTTTGCAGGAATCCCCTAAATACAGCAAAAACCGACCGAAAAAGGGATTTTTCGGTCGGTTTTCCGTGTTTTATGCCAGTTTTTCAATGTCGTACAGCTGGTTCAGCACCAGCCACAGCTGCGGAAAATACCGCATGATATTCCATACGCTCACCCCGCGCAGCCGATATTCCCCAGCCAGCGCCAGCTTGGCGCGGATGGAACGCGCGTCCTCGAACCAGACCTCATGCTCGGCACGCTCGCGCCAATAGTTGTAATGCGGCGACTGCGCCTCCGCGTCGAACCGGATGGGCGCGCCCACCTGTATCGCCTGCTCGACCGCCTGCACATTTCCCAGGCTGCGCGCCCGGCTCTGGCCTTTGATATAGGGCAGCGTCCAGTCATAGCCATAGTTGGGGATGCCCATGAAGATCTTTTCCGGCGGAATTTGCGAAACCGCAAAGCGCACCACCTGCTCGACCTTGTTGATCGGCGCTACCGCCATCGGCTCGGAAAGCGCATAGCCCCATTCATAAGGACGGGGAAGATATATATAAAGAAAGCCCCGACCTATGCTTTCTGGTGTCCAAATTGAACACCGCTGTCTGCATTCCAATCGGGCGGCACAAACCTCTCGGCCGGTTCAATTTTCCAAGTTGACTTTTCGATGCAGAAAGACTATTATTAAATAATAAGATAAATATACCGCTACTGCCATGCATGGATAGGAGATGTCAACATGATTTTAGTTGATACTCAAATACGCGCTAAAATTCAGTCGAACAACTTAATTGAAAACGCGAATTTAGAGCAAATTCAGAGTATTCTTTATGACCTCAAAACAGATAGTTTTATGTGTGTCACCGATGCAGAGACACACGAACAACTTTCTCATGTTACGCTTCTTCCGTCTGAGTCAATCATGGTTGCAGCACGAGAAATAATTCATTTACCCAACAACATGATTGCTCGTGTGGTGGGGCGTAATTCGCGAATTAGGCAGGGACTTCTGGTTGACTCACCTATATATCAACCGGGTCATCATACTCGCATTTACTTCCGCCTTACCAATGTATCCAATTCGAGTATAACGTTAACTGATAATAAAAGTTACGCTTCCATCATTTTTGAAGAATTATCGAGCACACCTGAAACAACGTATTCGGGCACCTTCAAGGATGAATATGACTATTCCAATTTGGGATATTACACCTCTGAGTACAAAAGAGAGTTGAATACGGTTGAAAAGCAGGTTGATGAAATCAAACATTTCGAAACTAAAATTTACGGAAATGTTATCACAATCCTGACAATTTTTATTGCTATATTCAGTATCATAAGTGTAAATGTGGATCTGGCTGGCTCGAACGGCGAACAGTTGGCCAATCTTATCATATTCAACTTTTGCACAATTGGAAGCATCAGCTTATTAGCCGATCTTGTAATGTATTTTATTTCGAACAAACCATTTAAACATCAGTTATGGCTAATTCCAATTGTTTGCTTTATTGGTGCGTTTGTTGCATTCCGCCTTTATTGATTCGTACATACTTAAAGCCCCGACCATCCGGTCGGGGCTTTCCCGTGTCCAAATTGAACACCGTTATTTCATTGCGGCCGCGAGCTTGGTCACCAGCTCGTCGCCGTACTTATACTTGCGCATATACGCAATCGTCTGCTCCTCCAGCCCACAGGTCTCCTGCAGCGTGTCAATCGCGTCCTGCACGGCCTCGTCCCCGTCCGGCACAAACGCACGGCACTGCGGCGCGGTCATGGCAGGCAGCTGACGCGCCGCATCGAATACAACGTCATACCCCGCCTGCGAAAGCGAACGCATCTTCACAAAGTTATGTCCGTCTTTCTCGATACACTCGCAGGTGTACTCCTTGCCATCCACCAGCACGGTTTTCTGCTCTATCACTTCGTCGTCCTCCTCCTCCTGATAGCTCCCGTTCATCGCCGCCATCAGCAGCGGCTTGAGACATTTGTCATAGCTGGCGCGCGTGTTGCCGCCGAAAAAAGCCGTGCCCGGACAGGTCTTGCACGACCTGCCGGCGATGTATGTACCGAGGCTCGTGCCGCCCTCTGTCCACCATGCGTGATAGGTTACGCCGCTCTCCGGACTGAGTCCGAACTTTTTAAGCAGTGCCGCAGTCACGCGCACGATTGCATCCTTGTGCGCATCGGTCATGGTATCGCCGCCAACGTCGAAATTGCCGATGTTCTCGATGCAAATGCCGTTGGTATTTGCACCGACGCATCCGGCGGGCGCGGTATTCAGACTGCGCCCGGTCATGACCTGCCCGTCAGGGAAGATGGTCAGGTTCTGCGCGATGTCGGCATAGCCAATGCTTAGATGGTAGCTTTTCATGTTGCTCTGCAACGTGAAATGATTACTGCCGTTAAACTGCGCATAGGCGGGCGACCATGTGTGGTGCAGCTGCACCAGCCGGATGCCGCGTGTGACGCGCTGCGATGCGAGCCAGCTCTCAAACTCGGCGACAGTCATCAGGGTAAATCCGCTTTGCGTTTTCATAACCTCACCCCTTTTTCGGTGCTTCATATGTCTTTGCATCTGTGCTGTCCTTCAAACCGCTGGTCGTCGGGTCATTGAGCGCGTTCCAGATGTTGGATGCGATCAGAAACAGGCAGTACGGATTTTTCACCGTGCCGATGATCACATCTACCAGACCGCCCCATGTCGTGATATCGGCAGCGGTCAGACCCGCATAGGCCAGCGCCGTTGCAAACGCACCAACGATGATCTGTACCCAAAATACCGGGTTTTTGATTCTAACTGTCAAATTCATGTGTTATCCTCCTTCTCCAAGTCCTCAATGCGGTGGTTGGCCACGCGGATACGCTCGTCCAGTACAGCATAATCCTGCTCCAGCTTATAGGTGCGAGAAATCAGATTGTTATGCGTCTCCACCTTTTTCTCGAGCTGCTTGATGCGATACTGTGTGACCGATCCGGTCACATAGATGCCTGCGAACGTACCTGCCAATGTGCCGAGCAGACTCATTGCGGCAATGATGATTTCCACATTCATAGTAAGGTGGGGCGGGTTCTACCCGCCCCGTCACCTCCTCCCGCTTACAGGCCGAGCAGCTTTCTGTCGGCTGCGCTCAGTAGTTCCGGCACACCGGTCTGCACGCTGCGCCAGTGCTTGTACTGTGCGCGGGCAAGGTCATTGTGCTTCAGGCCGTGCTTCTTGTCGTACTTGTCAAGGCACACGCCGATGTCGCCGCCCATGGACTTGACTTCCTCATGGTTCTGGATGTAGATGTTGTTCTGGTACATATTTTTTACTTCCTTTCCGGCCGTTTGGCCAACATATTTCATAAACGGGGTGGTTTACTCCGTTTTTTGCCGTCGTTTGGTCATACACGCATAGGCATCACCCCCTCAATGTTTCAGCCATGCCGCCAGCCGGTGCAAGGCGTTTTCCAGCCACACCGCCGCGGCCGACAGAAAAAACCACGCGACCGCGAACTGCAAGCACACCTGCCCCCAGAGATTAAACGGCATGTCGGAATAGTCCCAGACATTCCAACCCAGCCAGCGGTTGACCACCAGCCCCACCAGCAGCTCCAGCATGGTCACGATCACCGCGCCTTGCAGCATTTGCAGCCACATCGGCGGGTGGTCCTGCCATTCGTCCAGCAGGCCGATTAGGGCAAAGCACACCCCGCCCAGCACGCCCATACTCCAATGGGTGTACCCGCGCCAAAGGGTTTCGATGCCCATGTACACCACGCCGCCAATGACGGCAAGCACAATATGTAACAGCAGTTTTTTCACGTGACAGCCTCCGTTTCCGCTACCGCGCCCGCCTGCGTCAGAATCTCCTGCATATGCGCCGCGAGATCGTCCGGCAGCTCTGAGCCGTAGGTGATGCCCGCCAGCTCCGCCGCGTCCGCGCGCCGAATCCATTCAAACAGGTGGTTGCAGTAGGTTGTGTGATAAATGATATGCGCGATACTTGCCTGCGAAATCGCGTTGATCTCGTCCGCCGTGAAAATGCGGCACCGCGCGTCGTCCGCGTGATACGGATAGGCCGCCGCCCCCTTATCTACCGCATTTTTCGCGGTTGTCAGGTTGATCTGGTCTTTCTCCGTCAGCGAAAAATGCTCTGTGCCCTGCGTGGTCTCCACGTCCATGCCCGCATAGATGGCTGCTTCACTCGCCGCAGACACTTCGGCGTGCTTGGCTGCGCGCTTGTCCTCTAGAGAAACCGGGTCAGGGTGCTCGGACTCCCACGCGGCCAGATCCTCGCCGGTCGCGCCCTCGACCCACGCGGTAGCGTCCTCGTCCCAGCGGGGCGTTGCAAAGCCAGTGCTTCCTGCGTGTTGGCGCTTTGTGGGTGGCGCGGCGTCTATCAGCCGTTCGCCCTCCAGCATCTGATAATGCTGCACTACTTCCTGCCCCGATTCATCCGCGCGCGTGTAAACATAATTTTTGAAATACCCCCGTGCATCCACTACACAATAGAATTTTTCACTCATTTCATCACCTCAAATGCGTGCTTGATATTTGTGATTTATCACTAAATAGGTATTCGCTGCATAATTATTGGGGATGTATTGCCATAAACGCATATCACCTTCGCTACTCATTTGTCCGATTGTTGCAAAAGAATTTCCATCATTTCCACGATTGGATACCATGCTAAACCGTTCTGTTTTTTCTTTTGGCAAATATCCAGCAGGCAAAGTAGCAATGAGGTCATTTGCGTTAATGGACTCAGCTGCAACTACACCTGTCAGCAAAACCTGTCCAAATTGATTTCGTTCCGCTCGTAATGCTCCAGTAAAACCGCCTTCCAACGGAATATTCAGCGATTCTGGCGGTGTCTTCGTAACAAGAACTTGCCATTTTTGAGTTTGTCCCATACGATAGGCCAGCCTTTTATTGGCATAGCTTGCTATGAAATCCAGCGTATATGACAAATTCCCGCACCACAACCGCACAAAATCATGCCGGGACTGCGGCCACTCATCCGGCAGTCCAACCACTCCACTGGCAGGAGTCAAATAAGTTATTGGTTGATTAGGCATGGCGCTTAAATCTTCATACGTTCCGTTTATCAAACCCAGCTTATTAGATAATTCCGCTTTTACCGCAGCCAGCTCTGCCGCGACAGTCGTCTCCGTCCAGTGTTCCGCGTTCCACGCCTCGCCGCTCGGTATCGGGGTATTGCACTTGTGCAGCTTCCCGCCGTGCGTGCAGTAGTCTCCCACCGCGTAGCTGCCCTCTGGGTCGTATGCCGCAGCCGCCGCGACGGCCAGCAGCACCAGCTGG
>NZ_CAWVCU010000026.1:0-18791 GCF_963927765.1 uncultured Agathobaculum sp.
TCTGACGTGTCACTTTATTTTAAGTGGAGTTGTGACTTCCACCGATTTACCAAGAGTAAAACTCTTAGAATTTCAGGTTCGCACTACGCTTAATTTCTTACGAAACCAAGTCAAGCTTTCTCGTTGTTTAATTTACAAGGTGCAATCCGCTGTTTTCGAGGACTTTTCAGAACTTTTCGAAGCTCTTTACCGTTCTCGGTGACAGCTTATTTATTATATCAGATCGTTTTCAGTTTGTCAAGAACTTTTTCAAGTTTTTCAAACTTTTTTCGACCCGCGCCGCTTCTTTCTGAAGCAGCCTATTTAGTATATCAAATCGAAAAGCTTTTGTCAAGAACTTTTTTTCATTTCTTTCAAATTCTTTCCGATTTGGCGGCTTCTCACCGAAGCAGCTCGATTAGTATACTACACCTCTCCGACCTTTGTCAACACTTTTTTTACAAAAAAGTTGGTTTTGTTTTAAAATAGTAAGGCCGCCCGTTTTTAGCAAACGGACGGCCTATATGTATCTTCTTGGTCGATTCCACTTATGCCTGCTTCATCAACTCTGCAAGCAGCATTACCTTATCTACATTACCTTCCACAGTAATCTTTCCCTCTGCTACAGCAACCTGAGGAACCAGCTTGCCATTGAGGATCTTCTCCAGATTTGTCAAAGTACCGGACACGCAGGCATCGCGGTCGATATACTCATAAGGCATAACGGACAGAACACCATTGAGAATTTCGATGTAAAACACGCCCGTAACCTTACCAGTCAGATTAAACTGAACCGCAACTTTTCCTTCTGTTCCAGCAATATCCGCTTTGCTAAGCTTGCTATAGATCTTACCAATCAACTGATCTACGGTCATTGGAATCGCCCCCTGCTCGTATTTGTAATTCTATTATACTTTTTTTTTGAAAAAAAGCAAGTATCTTCTAATACTTTATCAGTTAAAATCTATAGATTTCCCTGTCTCAGCTTTTTCGGATGAACTGATGACGGCAATGCGGGCAGGTGATATTGATTTTTCCCCTGCCGCGCGGCACACGCAATCTCTGCTTACATTGCGGGCACTTAAAATACCGATGCGTTTTGCGATCCTGAAAGCGCATTCGTGCATTCTTCAGACGATTGGATATCGGCCACCACTTACGCAAAAACCATTGATTCTCCGCATACCGCGCTTGTATATTGCGCGAGAACATGCGAAAATAGCAAAGAAACAGTAGAGCCAGAACGAAAATACCAATCCAGTTCCATCCGGTGATCCATTCAATCACAAGAAGCAACAAGCCAAGCAGCAGCAATGCATTGTTCAGCTGATCGCTGCCATACCGTCCAGCCATAAAACGACGTAAAAAGTCCATTACTCAATGTCTCCCTTTCCAACATGGTCATACATGAGCGCTAACACCTCATCCCGCCCATTTCCCTTTTCGGCAGAGAACGGGATCACCGGCACTTCCTCCGGCAGTAGAAGCGTTTGACGGATTTCTGCGAGGTTTCCCTCCAACTGGCTCTTTTTGATTTTGTCCAGCTTGTTGGCAATTACGACCCACGGTTTCTCTGATGCGCGAAACCATTCCGCCATGGTCATATCATCTCGTGTCGGTTTGTGCCGGATATCCACGATCTGCACGCCCAGCGTCAGCAGGTCCATTGCAAAATAGGCTTCCATCAACGCGCCCCAACGTTGCTGTTCCGCTTTGGATACACGCGCATAACCATAGCCCGGCAGATCGACCAAATACATTTTACGATCGATCAAAAAGTAATTGATGTGTATGGTTTTTCCGGGCTGTGCACTAACACGCGCAAAATTCTTGCGGTTCAGCAGCTTATTGATAGCCGAACTCTTTCCGACATTTGACTTGCCCGCGAACACGATTTGCGGCAGCGCGTCCTTTGGAAAATCGCTTTCTTTGACCGCAGAGCGTAAAAACTCCACATTATGCAGGTTGACCACCGGTTTTTGCTTCTCCATCATTGCACCACCGCCGTCGTTGTCGTATCCGCTTGCCGCGCAACCGGGCTATGCGACGTCTTCTTTCTTTTTCTCGGTCGACGCGTAAAGTCGATCGCCGTTTCCATAACCGTATCCATATGCGCCGCCGTGACAAACTGTAGTTTCTCCCGTACTACCGGCTCAATATCCTGCAAATCCGACTCATTCTCCTTAGGAATAACAACCGTGCGGATGCCAGCGCGATAGGCTGCCATGGTTTTTTCGCGCAAACCGCCGATCGGCAGAACACGCCCGCGCAGCGTGACCTCACCAGTCATCGCCACATCATGGCGCACCGGCGCTTCGGTCAGCGCGGATACCAATGCCGTCGTGATGGTCACACCCGCCGAGGGGCCGTCCTTCGGCACGGCAGCCTCCGGGAAATGGATGTGCAGATCGTTGTCCTTATAGAACATCGGGTCAATAGAAAGCGCATCAGCACGCGAACGGACAAACGTCACCGCGGCCTTGGCGCTCTCCTGCATGACCGTGCCCAAATTACCGGTCACCTCAATCTTACCCGTACCGGGTACCACAGCAACCTCGACCTCCAGCATTTCGCCGCCAACACTGGTCCACGCCAGACCATTGACAATGCCCACCTCGTCCTTTTTCGTGACAACATCATCTTTGTAGCGCGCAACGCCCAGCAGATCCTCCAGATTTTTCTCCGACACCGTCAGCCGTCGTCCACCGTCAGCGATATGCTTTGCTGCCTTCCGGCAAATTTTCGCCAATACCTGTTCCAGACGGCGCACACCGGCTTCGCGCGTATAACGCGAGATCACCAGTCCCAGCATCTTCTCAGAAATCACCAGCTGACCCTTATGCAGCCCATGCTTTTCCATCTGCTTGGGCAGCAGATGATGCAGCGCAATCTGCCGCTTCTCCTCCTCGGTATAGGAGGACAACTCAATGACCTCCATACGATCCAGCAGCGGGCGCGGCACAGTGGACAAATCGTTTGCCGTTGTCAGGAACAACACATCTGATAAATCAAACGGCAGCTCAATATAATGATCGCGGAATGCGACATTCTGCTCGGTATCCAGTACCTCCAGCATGGCTGCTGCCGGATCGCCGCGAAAATCGTTGCCCATCTTATCGATTTCATCCAGCAAAAGCAGCGGATTGGACGTTCCCGCGCGACGCAGCGCATCCATGATTCGACCAGGCATCGCGCCGATATACGTCTTGCGGTGGCCGCGGATATCCGCCTCATCCCGCACGCCGCCCAGGCTCATGCGCGCATAATTACGTCCCATTGCCTGCGCAATGGATTTTGCAATGGAGGTCTTGCCCACACCCGGAGGGCCAACCAGGCACAAAACCTGTCCGCGCAGTTCAGGCGCAAGCGTCTTGACTGCCAGAAACTCCATAATGCGCTCCTTGACCTTCTTCAACCCGTAATGATCGCGGTCCAGAATCGCCTGCGCTTCGGCTAAGTCCAGCCGTTCCTCACTCTTTTTGTTCCACGGTAAATCCAGCACCGTGTCCAGATAGGTGCGCACCACGCCCTGCTCTGCGCTGGAACCACTCAGCTTGGCAAACCGGTCGACCTCGTGGATAAGCTTGTCCTCACACTCCTGCGGCAAATGCAGCTCCAGCACGCGCTTGCGGTAGGCTTCCGCCTCCGCAGCGACATCCTGTTCGCCCAGCTCACTCTGAATCACCTTGATCTGCTCGCGCAGGTAGTATTCCCGCTGGTTCTTGTCGATCTGCGTTTTCAGTTCGTCCTGGATTTCATTTTCAATCTTGAGGATTTCGGTTTCCTCTCCCAGCAACCGAATGACCATCGCCAAACGGCGCGTGACGTTAAGCTCCTCAAGAATCTCCTGTTTTGCTTCCACCTCGACCGGCAGATTTTGCGCAATATAGTCCGCCAGCCATCCCGGTTCGCCGCCCTCGGCAACCGTCATCTCTACATCCTGCGAAATGCGGCTGGCATGCTCCGCGTACTCCGCAAACCGCTCCTGCGCCGTGCGCACAAGCGCTTGCGCACGCCGCTCGGTCACACCGATCACATAATCGTCCAGTTCTTCGATTTCGGCAAAAATGCAGTCGCCTTCTTTTTCCGGCGCAGTGAACTGATGCGCCAGCGCACGGCTGCGGCCCTCCACGAGCACCCGGATATTGTCACCCGGCAGGCGCAAAATCTGCCGCACCATGCACACCGCACCGATCTGGTACAAATCGCCCGGTGCCGGCGTATCCGTTTTCAATTCACGCTGCGCGGTCAGAAAAATCATCTGGCCGCTCTTCATTGACGCCTCCAGCGCACGAATCGACATCATGCGACCAACGTCAAAATGGATAATCATATGGGGAAAGGCGGTTAAGCCGCGCAGTGGCAGCACCGGCAGCCGCTTAAGCTCCGCCCCGATCGTTTGCATCATAGTTCTCTCCTCACACGCGGAAAAATAATTAGATAGAGTCAGTATAGTATATTTTTCGCGGTTTGTAAAGCATCGACGTACGCCAAATAACAAAAAACGCGGGTAAAACCAGCGGTTCCCCCACGTTTTTGCATTATTTTAAGCGCTTTTTGTAGGTTTTGAGTGTTTTTCACCCTTTTTCGAAGCCGACGCTCCAGCAGGGAGCGCAACGTGCTCACCATGCTCGATCAGCGGCTTGCCTTCACCCGTCACGGTTTCCCGCGTGATGACCACACGGTTAATCGAAATATCGGACGGGATCTGGAACATAATATCTGTCATCACGTTTTCAAGTACACCGCGCAGTCCGCGCGCACCCGTCTTGCGGGCCAGTGCGGTCTTTGCTACCTCTTCCAGCGCGTCCGGCGCAAATTCCAGCATCACGCCATCCATCGCCAGCAGCGTCTGGTACTGCTTGACCAGTGCGTTCTTCGGCTCCTGCAAAATACGCACCAAGGCCTTTTCATCCAGCGTATCCAGCGAAACCACCGCCGGCAGACGGCCAATGAGTTCGGGAATCAGGCCATACTTCATCAGATCATGCGGTTCAATCTGCGCAAGCAGCTGATCGGTCTGATCCTCCTGCTGGCTTTTTACCTCCGAACCAAAGCCCATACCCTGTTTTCCGATCCGCTTCTGGATGATGCCCTCAATGCCGTCAAAGGCACCGCCGCAAATAAACAGGATATTAGTCGTGTCGATCTGGATAAACTCCTGATGCGGATGCTTGCGGCCTCCCTGCGGCGGAACATTCGCCGTTGTGCCTTCCAGCATCTTGAGCAGCGCCTGCTGCACACCCTCGCCTGATACATCTCGCGTGATCGAGGGATTTTCGCTCTTGCGGGCGATCTTGTCGATCTCGTCGACATAGATGATGCCATGCTCCGCCAGTTCCACGTCAAAGTCAGCCGCTTGGATCAGGCGCAGCAGGATGTTTTCTACATCCTCGCCTACATAACCAGCTTCGGTCAGCGTGGTAGCGTCCGCAATGGCAAAGGGCACCTGCAAGGTCTTTGCCAGCGTCTGCGCCAGCAGCGTCTTACCGGAACCCGACGGACCAAGCATCAAAATGTTGGATTTTTGCAGTTCTACCTCGGTTTCCGGATGGTAAATACGCTTATAGTGATTGTACACCGCAACCGAAAGCGCAATCTTTGCGCGTTCCTGCCCGATGACATACTCATCCAGTACCGCCTTCAGCTCCTGCGGCGTGGGCAGCTTTTCCGGTGCGAGCGCCGTTTGATCCAAACGATCCTCCGGCGCAAAATCCAGCTCATCCTCTAAAATGCTGGTGCATACGCCGATGCACTCATCGCAGATATATACGCCGGGGCCTGCAATCAGCTTGCGGACACGTCCCTGCGGTTTTCCGCAAAACGAACATTTCAGCGTCTTATCATCATCAAAATTCGGCATTTGGCACCTCTACCCTGCAATTCGTTAATGCTTATCGAATACCTTGTCGATCAGGCCGTATTCCACCGCTTCTTCTGCGGACATGAAGTTATCGCGTTCGCAGTCCGCAGTGACCACTTCGATCGGCTTGCCGGTGTTTTCGGACAAAATCTTGTTCATACGCTTCTTGATGATCTCAAGGCGCTTGAGATGAATGGCCATATCGGTAATCTGTCC
This sequence comes from uncultured Agathobaculum sp., assembly GCF_963927765.1. NCBI lineage: Bacteria > Bacillati > Bacillota > Clostridia > Eubacteriales > Butyricicoccaceae > Agathobaculum > uncultured Agathobaculum sp. The sequence goes on from NZ_CAWVCU010000026.1 coordinate 6,059, forward strand.
CTGCGTACCGGCAGACGGCTGATGGATCATAATTTCCGCATTGGGCAGCGCATAGCGCTTTCCCTTTGCACCCGAGGACAGCAAAAACGCGCCCATAGATGCCGCCATGCCAATGCAGATGGTCGATACGTCGCACTTGATATAATTCATGGTATCGTAAATCGCCATGCCTGCCGTAACCGAACCGCCCGGACTGTTGATATACAAGGAAATATCCTTATCGGGGTCCTGCGCTTCCAGATACAAAAGCTGCGCCACAACCAGCGAAGCGGTCGTATCATTGACCTCCTCGCACAGCATCACAATGCGGTCATTGAGCAGACGGGAATAAATATCGAACGAGCGCTCGCCGCGACCGGTCTGTTCGATGACCATTGGGACTAAACTCACTTGGAAAACTCCTTTCGAGAATTCGATGAAAACCATATTTCTCATCGAGTAACGCCCTTTTCAGCTCACAGCATAAAGGGCCATTGCGCGCAAAGGCAGCAGAAAACTCAATTCCCGCCATCTTTGACCTGTGACAAAAGCGCGGGCAAAGCTCGCGCTTTTAGTGAAACCAGCCGCATTGCGGCTGGTTTCTATTAACTGAACACGCAGACGGGAAACGGATTACTCCGCAGATTCCTCGGCCACTTCTTCGTCTGCCTTCTTCTTGGAAGATGCCTTCTTGACCTTGGCATGCTTCTTCAGGAACTCCAGCGCATTGGAGATCTTCAGATCGCCGCTCAGCGCCTCAGCAGATACGATGGACTTGACCTTTTCCACGTCCATCTTGTACTGCTCTGCCATCTTAGCATATTCCTCTTCCATTTCCTTGTCGGAAACTGCGATGGACTCCAGTTCTGCAACCTTTTCCAGTGCCAGACGGATCTTAACCTGACGCTCCGCCTGCTCCTTGAACATTGCGCGGAATGCACCCATCTCGGTACCGGTCATGGTCAGGTACTGCTCAAGCGTCATGCCCTGCATCTGTACGCGATAACGGAAGTCCTGAACGATGGAGTCGATCTGATTCTCGATCATCGCCTGCGGGATATCCGCCTTGAGGTTTGCGATCACAGCGTCCAGCACCTTTTCCTCAAAGGCGTGGTCTGCCGCTTCCTGACGCTCCTTCTTCAGACGGTCGGAAATCTCCTTCTTCAGGTCATCCAGCGTCTCGCAGGTCTCGGAAACATCCTTTGCGAACTCGTCGTCCATCTCCGGCAGGATGGTCTCCTCTACCTTGTGTACCTTGCACTTGAATACGGCTTCCTTGCCAGCCAGCTCCTTGGCATGATAATCCTCCGGGAAGGTAACGACAACGTCCTTCTCGTCGCCTGCCTTGCAGCCGATCAGCTGATCCTCAAAGCCCGGGATAAAGGAACCGGAACCCAGCGTCAGTGCATGATGCTCTGCCTTGCCGCCCTCAAAAGCAACGCCGTCTACAAAGCCCTCGAAGTCGATATCAACGGTATCGTTCTTCTTCGCCTTGCGATCAACAGTCTCGGTGCGCGCGTTGCGCTGCGCCAGACGGTTCAGCTCAGCCTTCACGTCTGCTGCCAGAACCTTAACGGTTTCCTTCTCAACCTCGATGCCCTTGTACTCGCCCAGCTCAACCTCCGGCTCAACCGGAACCTTGGCGATAATGGTCAGGCCGCCCTCTTCCGCCGGGTCGCCCAGATCAACGTCCGCACGGCCAACCGGCTTGATGCCGGACTTCTCAACGGCCATTTCCATAGCCTCAGGATATATGATATTGAAAGCCTCTTCAAAGAACACGCCTTCGCCATACAGCTTTTCGATCATCTTGCGGGGCGCCTTGCCCTTGCGGAAGCCCGGAACCGTGATGTTCTTACCGGTCTTCTTGAACGCCTTGTCCTTGGCAGCCTCAAACTCTGCCTTGGTGATCTCGATGGTCAGCGCAACGACGCTGTGCTCCTGCTTTTCCGTGTTTTTCAGTTCCATGTTGCCAAACTCCTTACTTCAATACTTCTATTGTATCTAAATCATTCTACCAGATTATTCTGTAGATTTCCATACTTTTTTCTACTTTTTCAAAAAAACCGGGGTAAAATCCACGTGATCGCCCGAAACCAGTCGCCACTCGATCCCGTCATGTATCCCCTCGACCGCCCAGCGCAGGCTTTCCGAATGCAAATGACCGTAAATACAGCGCGAAACACCGTATTTCTGCATCAGTTCGATCATCGGGCCGCACCGGAAGTTCGCATACAGCGGCGGATAATGCAGAAAACAGATGATTTCGTTCGGCTGCTGCGCCGCTCCCAGCTTGAGGGATGCTTCCAGACGCAAGAGCTCGCGCCGAAAAATTTTTTCATTATGCGGGTCAGAAAAATCCTCTTCAAACGGCCAGCCGCGTGTACCGCACAATGCGGTTTTTCCATAGAAAAAGCAGTTATTGTGCAGAAAATCTATCGAATCAAAGCCATTCTCCTCGAGAAAACGGTGCATTTTCGTCGCCGTCTCCCACCAGAGGTCGTGGTTTCCTTTGAGAATCAATTTGTGCCCGGGCAGCGACTCCAACAGCGCAAAATCGCCCTTTGCCTCAGCCAGACTGATACCCCATGAGATATCGCCGCCCAGCACAACAGTATCCCCCGGGCCGATCAGTGCGTTCCAGTTTTTGATGATTTTTTCCGTATATCCCTGCCATCGTCCGCCGAAAATATCCATCGGCTTTTGCACGCCCGTCGCCAAATGCAGGTCGGCCAGCGTATATAGTGCCATCTTACAGATCCTTCAGCAGGTCAACCGTGGACAGGATCTCCGACTTGTCCACCACGCGGTCAAAGCGCGGCTGCTTGTCCGCCAGCGCAGCGAGCGGCGCGGGTGCTGCCACACCGGTCAGATCGGTCAATACGCCAAGCTGGGATACGTCATCCTTCTCAAGCGTTCCGCCCAGCGCCTCGATCACCGAGCGGCAGAACTTAAACGGCGAAGCGGTAGACGCGATAACGGTCGGCGTCTGGTCACCCGTGCGCGCGCGGTAATCCTCATAAACGCGCACCGCAACTGCCGTATGCGTATCAGCCAGATAGTGCTCACGCTCCCACAGAGCGCGGATAGTCTCCGCGGTCTGCGCATCGTCGCAGCAGCCCGCGTCAAAGTCTGCGGCGATCTTGGCAAACACCGCTTCCGGTGTCTGATAGCTGCCGTCCGTCGCCAAACGCTGCATCAACTCCGCCACCAACTTGTCGTCAAAGTCGGACGCGAAGAACAACAGACGCTCCAGATTGGACGAAATCAGAATATCCATCGAAGGCGAGGCAGTCGTATAGAAATCACGGTTTTTATCGTATACACCGTTCTTTTTGAAAAAGTCAGTCAGCACATTATTGCGGTTGGATGCACAAATGAACTTGTTGACCGGCAAACCCATGCGCTTTGCAATGTAAGCCGCAAGGATGTTGCCGAAATTGCCGGTCGGCACACAGATGTTGATTTTCTCGCCCATCTTAACCGCACCGGACTTTACCATGTCGCAGTAGGCCGAAACATAGTACGCGATCTGCGGCGCAAGGCGGCCCCAGTTGATCGAGTTTGCCGAAGACAGCATCATGCCGTCGCTGTCGAGCTTCGCGCGTGTTTCCTCATCGGTAAAGATGCGCTTGACCGCGCTCTGCGCATCATCAAAGTTGCCGCGGATGGCGACAACCTCCACATTTGCGCCCTCCTGCGTCACCATTTGCAGCTTCTGCATAGGCGACACGCCGTCAACCGGATAGTACACCATGATCTTGGTGCCTTCCACATCATGGAAGCCGTCGAGCGCTGCCTTTCCGGTATCGCCCGAGGTCGCAACCAAAATGCAGGCCGTGCGCGTCTCGCCGGTCTTGCGCAGCGAAGCGGTCAGCAGATGCGGCAGCATTTGCAGCGCCATGTCTTTGAACGCGCAGGTCGGACCGTGCCACAGCTCCAGCATATGCTTGCCATCCGCAAGCGCAACCACAGGCGCAGTATCATTGCCGCCAAATTTATCGTCCGCATAGGCCTTCGCCGCGTACTGCGCCAGCTCTTCTGCCGAAAAATCGGTCAGGAACTTGCCGAGAATACGTGCTGAACGGCCCTTATAGTCCAGATTGGCCATCGCATGCCAATCCTCCGCCGTCAATGCGGGGAACTCCGTCGGGCAATACAATCCGCCGTCCGGCGCAATGCCGTTTGCAATCGCGTAGGCCGCGGTGACCTTTCGCGTCTTGTCTCTTGTGCTTACATATTCCATTGGTTCAAACCTCCGCCGTTTTTGATGGTATATTACAGCATTTTTTGTATAAACGCAGATGCATTTTGATAAAACAGGCCGTCGACCACATCCTGCCGGTACCCCAGCGCAAGCATACGATCAGCGAGCGTATATAAATCACCCAAGCCGTTCACACCCGCAGGCAGCCGATCGCAGCCGTCGAAATCACAGCCCAGCGCGATGGTTTTCTCGCCGCCAAGCTCGAGAAAATGCGCAATATGCTCGATCGCATCATCTAGTGACGCATGCCCCTGCCGCACCAGAAATGGCACATACAGGTTAACGCCTACTATGCCGCCCCGCCGCACGATCTCGGAAAACTGCGCATCCGTTAAATTGCGATGATGACGGCACAGCGCGCGGCTATCGCTGTGCGATGCCACAAACGGCCGGTCAATCGTCTCGCACACATCCCAAAATCCGCGTTCAGACAGATGGGACACATCCACGATGATGCCTTTCTGCGCGCAATCCCGCGCAAGCTGCTTGCCTTTGTCCGTCAACCCCTCTTCCTGATTGACCGCCGACGAGCAGCCAAAGCGGCTGCGGTAGTTCCATGTGAGGGTCACCAAACGCACCCCCGCGTTATATGCCAGATCAAGCGCATCCGGTCGGTCGGGCAGCAGCTCTGCCCCCTCGATCGACAAAAACGCCGCTGCCTTGCCCGTGTCTGCCGCCTTCTGCAAATCCGCCGCCGAGCGGCAGAACATCAGCCAGTCGGCGTTGTCCGCGAACTCGCGTGCCGCCGTTTGCAGCAGGCGCTCCAGACGCTCATCCGCAGGCGTATCCAGAAGACAATCCCGTCCGCGCGCCTGCGCATCATCCGGTGCGCGAGCACCGCAAAACAAGGCAAAAAACTGTGCGTAGTGCGAATACCGCTGCGCTGCGGCGAAATTCACATGCAGATCATTCTCCCGCAGCCGCTTGCCGGTTTCACAGCATTCATATAGGGTGTCACAGTGCAGATCAAACAGCTTCATTCTCACCCTCCAAACGCATTCTCCAAATGACAGATGCGCGGCGCGTTGGATATCCCCTCTTCGCCGTACACCTCTATTACGTCAAAGCGCGGCTGCAAACCGGATGGATGCTGCCGCAGCCACAGCGCGGCCGTCGCTGTAATGCGCTGCTGCTTGGCCGGAGTGACGTACTCGCGTGCCGCTGCAAAGCGGGCGTTTTTGCGCGTCTTGACCTCGACGAACACAATATATTCCCCGCGCTCGGCAATGATGTCGATTTCCCCGAAACGGGTGCGGAAATTGGTTTCCGCTATGTGATACCCTGCGCGCTCCAAATAGACACGCGCAGCGCGTTCGCCCCATGCGCCCTTCATCGCGGCGCCTCGGGATGCTTTTCGTAAAATTTCTTGAGAAAGGTGCGCCGGTGGATGGGACAAGGCCCATGTTCGAGCAGCGCCGTGTCATGCGCACGCGTCTCGTAACCCTTATGCTTTTCAAACCCGTAAACCGGATACCGCTCGGCAAAATCACGCATTAGCCGGTCTCGCGTCACTTTCGCAATAATAGATGCCGCCGCAACGCTCGGAACGCGCGCATCGCCCGATACCACACATTCGTGTGGCAGTGACAATCCCTCTGAACGGTTTCCGTCTACATAGACAAAATCCGCCGGATGCGGCAATCCCTCAACCGCCTGCCGCATGGCGCGATACGTCGCCTGCAAGATGTTGATTTCGTCAATCGTCTTTTCGTCTACGAGCGATACCGACCACGCAATCGCGTTTTCGGTAATCACGTCGAATAATGCCTCACGCTTTTTCTCGCTGAGCTTTTTCGAGTCATTCAGTCCCTCAATGACAATACCGGCAGGCAAAATGACTGCCGCCGCGCACACCGGCCCTGCAATCGGGCCGCGTCCTGCTTCGTCCACACCGCACACCGCAGAATATCCGGCTTTCCACGCCTTTTCTTCAAATTCCCATGTCATTCGGCATAGTCCTCCGGTGTTTCTAGCGTGATGCGCCCCAGCACCCCGCCGCGGAACTCATCCAGCAGGATGCGCGCCATGCGCTCAGTGTCGATCTCGCCGCCGCGCAGTAGGAACCCGCGCCGCCGTCCGGCCTGCGTCAACATATCATAACCAGGGAAATCGCTTTCCTCCGGCGCTGTTACACCATACCGCTCCAAAATCGCCTGCGGCGCCTGCATGGCAAGCAGCTCCATCAGCTTGCAGCCGAGCGTCTCTACATCCAGAATATCATCGCGAATCGCACCCGTGCATGCCAGCAGAATGCCCACGCGCTCATCGTCGAATTTCGGCCACAGGATGCCCGGTGTGTCGAGCAGGTCGATGCCGCTTTCCACGCGGAACCACTGGCTGCCGCGCGTCACGCCCGGTTTATCCGCCGCCTTGGCGGATTTGCGGCCGAGGATGCGGTTGATAAAGGTCGATTTGCCGACATTCGGAATGCCTACAACCATCACGCGCACCGCTTTGCCGACCAATCCCTTTTCGTTCCACTGGGCGATCTTATCCGCAAGCAGCGAACGCACGGCATTTGCAAACGCCTGTGTTCCGTGCCCCTTGCGGCTGTCTGTCTCGATGACGGCCATGCCTTGTGAGCGAAAATGCTTCGCCCATGCGGCCGTTGTTTCGGGGTCGGCCAAGTCAATCCGGTTGAGGATCATCAAACGCGGTTTGCCCGCGGCAATGTCGTCCATATCCGGATTGCGCGATACCTGCGGGATGCGCGCATCCACCACCTCGCACACTGCGTCTACCTGTTTGATATATTCCGCCATCTGCCGGCGGGTTTTTGTCATATGGCCGGGATACCATTGAATATTCATCTTATCACGCTACCGATCCAAAATCACTGAACGGAAATACCACACTGAGCACATGTCCCAACACATAGCGTTCATCCACCATGCCGAGGCTGGACCACCGGCTGTCGGTCGAACCGTTGCGGTTGTCACCCAACACATAGATACAGCCTTCCGGCACGGTCTGCGGATAGGTCAGGTCGCCCATGCGCTCAAGGGTATTGATTTTCTCCAAAATGTACGGCTCGTCCAGCACTTCACCGTTGACGATCACGTCACCCGTCACCGGGTCAATGTCGATCGTATCGCCGCCGGTTGCGATCACGCGCTTGACGATCGGCTGGTCGCTATAAAAGCCTTCCTTGCGCAAAACGACAATATCGCCCTTTTCCGGCGTATACCCCAGATTGCTGACCAGCATAATGCTGCGATCCTGCAAAGTGGGATACATGGATGTGCCGTCCACTCCAATCAGGCGCACAAAGAACGTGAATACCACTACAAAAAATATCAGCACAGCCATCAAGGATTCTCCCCAGCTGAACAGTTCGCTGGAAAAACGACCCTCGGCCTTCTTTTTCTCTTCGGTCTGCTCCTGTTGCATGATCATTCCTCCAAAAAGATAAGCATACGTTTTTATTATAGCGACATATTTCCATCTGCGCAAGACCAAAAAGCCGGATAGACAAAAACGGGGAGCTGATGCTCCCCGTTTTTGTTGTTTGGTTGTAAAAAATCAAACCTTCTCGGCAACCTTGGCAGCCTTACCTACGCGGCCGCGCAGATAGTACAGCTTAGCGCGGCGAACCTTACCGCTGCGCACAACCTCGAACTTTGCTACGTTCGGGGAGTGTACCGGGAACGTCTTCTCAACGCCTACGCCATAAGAAATACGGCGGACGGTAACCGTCTGGTTTACACCAGCGTGCTTCTTGGCAATGATAATGCCTTCGAAAATCTGAATACGCTCGCGGTTGCCTTCCTTGATCTTCGCGTGTACCTTTACGGTATCACCGATCTTGAGTTCCGGCAGATCGCTCTTGAGCTGCTGCTCGGACAGTACTTTGACCAGATCCATCTTTCTGTCATCCTTTCGTCTTAGACATTCTTGCCCTATTTTCCCTACAAATAAGCAGAGGAATGCCCGTGTTACCGAAATATAATACCACAATCTCTTACGCTTTGCAAGTCTTTTTTCTGCACAAAAACCAATATTTTCACTTTCGCTTGTTTTTTCTTCAAATCATAGTATACTGGTAGTGACTCTATTTGTAAAGGAGCAATTACCATGTGGGCTTATGAAAGCGTTTTCTACCAAATCTACCCGATCGGGTTCTGCGATGCGCCGCGCGTGAACGACGGCATCACCGTCCCGCGCATCCGCAAGGTGGCAGATTGGGCTGAGCACATTGCAAAGCTTGGCTGCAACGCCGTCTATTTCTCCCCGATCTTTGAATCCGACAGCCACGGCTACGATACCCGCGACTTCCGCAAAATCGACTGCCGTCTTGGCACCAATAAAGATTTTTCCGCCGTCTGTGACACACTGCACGAAAACGGCATCAGGGTTGTGCTGGATGGCGTGTTCAACCACGTTGGCCGCGGTTTCTGGGCGTTCCGTGATGTACAGGAAAAGAAATGGGATTCTCCCTATAAGGATTGGTTCCACATTTCCTTTGACGGCAACTCCAATTACAACGACGGCTTCTGGTACGAGGGCTGGGAAGGCCATTATGAACTGGTCAAGCTGAATCTGAAAAATCCCGCGGTTGTGCAGCACATCTTCGACTGCATCCGTCTGTGGGTAGAGGAATTCGATATCGACGGTCTGCGTCTGGATGTTGCCTACTGTTTGGATAAAGACTTCATCCTCCAGCTCCGTGCCTTCTGCGACAGCTTTGGACGCGACTTCTTCCTTGTTGGCGAGCTGCTGCACGGGGATTACAACCAGTTTGTCGGTGACCAGATGCTGCACTCCTGCACCAACTACGAGTGCTACAAGGGCCTGTACTCTTCGATGAACAGTCTGAACCTGTTTGAGATCACCCATTCCCTGCTGCGTCAATTTGGTCCGGAAAACTGGACGCTCTACCGCGGCAAGCATCTGCTGGATTTCGTGGACAACCATGATGTCACCCGCATCGCCTCCATTTTGCAAAACCCCAAGCATCTACCGCTGGTCTACGCGCTGCAATTCGGTATGCCCGGCATCCCCTGCGTGTACTACGGCAGCGAATGGGGTGCGATGGGCGAAAAGCATCAGGGAGACGACGCGCTGCGTCCTTCTTTTGAGCAGCCGCTGTGGAACGACCTGACCGATTGGATCGCCGCGCTTGCTAAGGCGCACCGTGAAAGCAAGGCATTGTGCTACGGCGATTTTAAGCAGGTGGTACTGACGAACAAACAATGCATCTGGGAGCGAATTGCTGAGGGAGAGCGCGTGTTAGTCGCGGTCAATATTGACGACCAACCTTATGTAGCGCATTTCGATGCAAAATGCGGGCAGGCGGTCGACCTGATCACCGGCAATCCGCACGACTTCGGCGGCGGCAGCGAGCTGCCTCCCTATTCCGCTTTCTTCTGGAAGTGCGAACGATAAACCGAAACAGAAAAAGACGACGCTGACCAGCGTCGTCTTTTTCTGCTTACGGATTAAATATAATCAATGACCAGTGTGTAAACCGAATCATCGCTCATCGTTACGGTAAACTCCACCAAGCCGCCTGTTTGCCGGAACTTCTCCAGCCCTGCCTTTGTCAGGGTCAGCGAATGATCCGACGTGGTGTAATCCGTGCCGGCTGCCAATTCCGTTGTCTCGCCGTTCTGTGTCGCCGTCACACTGCTTACGGTCAAATTGCTCAGCGGCAACGCAAAGCTTGGCTCAGTCGGCGCATATGTATTATACTCTGCCACATACGCATGCATGCCAGCCGGCGTTGAGTCTGTCACCGTCAGGTTGAATGTGCTGCTGCCGCCATTTTTCAGATCCGCGGAAACCGTATAGGTGCCTGTCCGCAGCTGTGCCAGCACACCGCGGCGCAGCACAAGAGAGCGGTTCACATTGTTGAACTTGTAATCAATCTTGGAGAATCCCAAAACAACACCGAGGATATCGTTTTCGGACATCACACCATCCAGCTTCACAATCACATTCTGGAAACCATCCGAGCGATAATACCGGTCAAAGGTGACCGCCTGCACCTGCGCATCCTCCTCAGAATTGACAACAGAAAGCGCAATGCTTTCCCGCTGTCCATCCGAGAGCGAAAGCGACAAAGTGTAATTTCCTTTGGCGAGCGACGTCAGATATGAGGATGAAACTGCAATGCCGGAAGCCGTTTTCGTATAATCCGAGGATTCATTCAAGCTCTTTCCACTGCAAAAAACAGCAGACACGCTCGTTCCGTTCGGCACATTGATCGTTACATCGCTTCCCAGGGCAGACGGATTTGCCAAATCCACCGTAATGCTTTTCGGCACTACCCCGGCCGTGCTGATACCGTTCACCGACTGCCCGCCGATGGTGGCCGAAACACCGTCTGCCATTGCATATCCAGATACCGTCACGCTGCTGGCAAAGCTTACGCCATCCGTCTGGATATCGGCCTGATAGACCGAGCCATAGCCGGTCACCGAAGCCGCCTTTTCTACCGTCATTTGATAAATCTGAGTGTTCGCCGTCGTGCTGACCGTGGACTCCCCAGCAAGGGTGAGCTGATCCACATTTGCATCCAGCGTCAGGGAAACCCGTTCCTCACCATTTACCACAACCTCAGAAAATCCGCTGTCTTCTGCTGCCAGCGATCTTTCGTGCAGCGCTGCCGCAGACTGCACCTCAGTCTTCCCGATGCGAGCAGCGCCCGTTGCAGTAATCTGCAGCAGGCGCGCCATGGGTGACGAAACGATCATATGATCGCTCGACGTATTCATCATTGTAACCGTACCACCGGACACGATCACAGACCCTTTGACCGTCACATTATTCAGTGTGACAGCATCAGAGCCCAGTCCCTCCGTAATGTACAGATCACCTTGGATCGTTGCATCAGACAGTGAGCAGCTTTCCGAAATCGTAACGTTGGTGGTATCGGTTTTCAGATCAGCCCCTGTATACGCTTTGCCCGCAGTGGACAGCGAGGTTCCCATATAATAATACAGGATTTTTGCGACCTCACCGCGCGTGACCACGCGGTCGGGTTGGAAGGAGCCGTCCGAATATCCTGCCAAAAAGCCCTTGTCGGACGCTGCCTTAATGTAACCCGCGCTCCATCCGGAGATCTCATCGCGGTCGGTAAACGTCAGGTCAGAGGGAGAAACATCGCCCGGGTCTGCCTTAAACAAACGGCCGACAATAACCGCAGCCTGTTCGCGCGTGACCTTTCCCTCAGGGTCCATTTTGTTGTCACCCACGCCGTTGATGTACCCGTACTTCTGAGCAATTCGCACGGTATCATAATACCAAGCATTTTTCGGTACGTCGGTATAAGAAATCGCTGCCATTTCCGTAAAATGGAACGCACGATTGATGTATCGCATGAACTCCGCACGGGTCATATCGCGGTTCGGCTCATATTTCCCTGTTGTTGCACTCGGATTGATAACGCCTTCCCGATCGAGGTATTCAATGTAAGTTTTTGCCCAGTGCCCCTCCAAGTCGGATGCAGCTGAAGCGAACGGAAGCATTGCCGTCAGCATAAACATGCACAGGAAAGCGGATAACAACCGTTTTTTCATTTCTATACAACCCCTTATTGATGCTGTCAATAGTATACCATACCCAATTGAACTTGACAACCACCATTCTTTTCATACGTTTTTAACAAATTCCAAAAATAGCCGCCCTTTTCTGCTGGTGCCTCCAAATGCAACGATGCGCGCGCGGCCTATGCCGCGTACCGTCAGTTTGTCCCCCTCACCAATCAACCGTTCCGGTTTCAGGCACGGCGCATGATTGACAAAAACCAATCCTTTCTCAATGCGCTCCTGCGCGCTTTTGCGCGATATGCCGAACACAAGTGCTGCCACGCTGTCCAGCCGGGGCGATGCAACCGAACCGCTGCCCTCTATTTCTTGCGCCGGTCTGCATCGAAGCGCCTCAAGCGGCTCCCGCGTCAGGGAAATCTGTTTACGCCCTGCCTTGGCAAAGTGCAGCAGGATGAATTCCGCCATATCCTCCAGCACAAGGATGTCCGCGCCTTCGTCATGCACCAGAATATCGCCTACCACGCTGCGGTCAATTTGCAGCCCCATCAGTGCGCCAAGGTAATCGCGGTGCGTCAAGGTATCCTCTTTTCGTTTATGCGCGCGTAACAGCGCAAGCGGAGCAGCCTGTTTTGCGCTCTCTTCATCCAAATAATCCGGATAGAATACATATATCCCGCGTTCCGCATCCTCATATCCGCCCCAGAACAGCGCATGCCCTGTTGCACCGCAAAGGCGCACTGCCTCTGCGCACAGCGCCCGCTCACTCATACTGAGGAATTTGGTATGTGTCAGATAGCCGCGTGTCGCACAGGTCTGCTCCTTGTCCAGCAATCCGGCCAGCAGCAGCCGCTCTTCCCCCGTGCTGCCCAACGCGTTTAAAATTTCATTTTTGCTTTTCAAACCTTTTTTCCTCCGCTTATAGCCGCAGTTTTTTTCAAAACTATTGTACTATTTCTCACTTTCGTTTACAATAGAATTATTGTTCACCAAGGAGGCG
>NZ_CAWVCU010000027.1:0-4151 GCF_963927765.1 uncultured Agathobaculum sp.
GTCGTCGGTTTCCATATAATCCACGCCTTCCAGCCCCAGCGCCGCCGAACGCATCTGCATGGGCAACATCAGCCGGACGCCTTCTCTCTGCAGCTGGTCACAGACCTGCGGCAGCACGGCATACGCGCCCTCTTTTCGCATGTTGGGATAGATAAAAAACCGCTTCATTGCTGCCTCAGCCATCCAATTCCTCATGTGCCTGCCGCACGATCTCGCGCAGGTCCGGCACGCTGTCCTCTCCCTGCTTCCATAAGTAGCCCAAAAACTCGATATTCCCTTCCGGCCCCTTGATGGGCGAGAACGTGATATCCTGCACGACGAATCCTGCCGTGTGCGCATTTTCCACAAACTGCTCGAGTACTTCCAGATGGATCTCCGGCTCACGCACCACGCCTTTTTTACCGACCTTGCCTTTTCCCGCTTCAAACTGCGGCTTAATCAGGCAGGCCACACGGCCATTTTCGGTCAGCAGACCGGAAACGACCGGCAGCACCAGCCGCAAGGAGATGAACGACACGTCAATCACGCACAGGCTTGGCGTTTCCTCGAGCATCTCCGGGGTCACATAGCGGATATTCGTGCGTTCCATGCACTTGACGCGTGGGTCCTGGCGCAGACTCCACGCGAGCTGCCCATAGCCGACGTCGATCGAATAGACCTTGACCGCACCACGGCGCAGCAGGCAATCGGTAAAACCGCCGGTGGACGCACCCACGTCCATCACGACCAGCCCCGCCGGGTCGATCGAAAAATAGTCGAGCGCCTTCTCGATTTTTTTGCCGCCACGGGAGACAAAGGCATTTTCGTTGCCGCGCACTTCCAGCTCGGCGTTTTCATCCACCATGTCGCCCGCTTTGCCAGCTTTCTGCCCGGCAATATAGACAATGCCTTCCATAATCGCTGTCTTTGCGCGCTCCCGCGAATGGCAAAGCCCTTTTTCAAACAGCAATACATCCAAACGTTTTTTAGCCAAGGTCGTTTTCCTTTCCCTTTCGGTTTTTGATGACAAACGAAGCGATGCCTTCCGCATCAATGCCGCAATGACGATATACGTCGCTCACACCGCCGTGCGGCAGAAACCGGTCGCCGGTATTCAAGCAGTCCACCCGGCCACTCCGATGAGCAGCCACCCATTCGCCCAAGCTGCCGCTTTCCACAACATCCTCGACGACTACACACCAACCGGATAGCACAGTCTGCTGCTCACAGAATGCTTCCGCCAGTGCATCGCTGATCTCGTTGACCTTATAAACCTGCGCGTGCACACCTTTTTTCTCCAAAATATCCGCTGCGGCAATCAGTTCATTGACAAGTGCGCCATGGGTCAGCAGCGTCACCTCGCGGCCTGTTGTTTCACGTACGCAGGCAATCGTATCAGCCGCCGTATCCTTTCGAAATGCACCCTCACCGCCGCGCGGATAACGGATTGCGACCGGCCCGTTCTCATGGTATAACGCACGCGACATCATACTGCGCAGCTCGGCAAAATTCGACGGACAGAAAATCTTCACGCCCGGAATGGAACGCAAAAACGCCACATCCAGTACACCGTTGTGCGTTGCACCATCCGCGCCGACAATGCCTGCACGGTCTACGCAGAACACGACATGCAGCCCTTCAATCGCCACATCATGCACCATTTGGTCATAGGCGCGCTGTAAAAAGGTCGAATACATGGCAACCACAGGCACCAGTCCCTGCGCCGCCATACCAGCCGCCATGGCGACCGCGTGCTCCTCCGCAATGCCGACGTCAAAAAAGCGATCAGGAAAACGAGACGCGAACCGCGTCAGCCCTGTGCCGGACGGCATCGCCGCTGTAATCGCGCAGATGCGCGCATCTTTTTCCGCGAAAGCACACAGTTCACGCCCAAAACATGCAGAAAAATCCTCTTTCTTGCCCGCCTTGAACGCACCGGTCAGCGGGTCAAACGGCGAAACACCATGATATTTTTCCGGCTCACGCTCACTCGGCGCATAGCCGCGGCCCTTTTGCGTCATCACATGCAGCAAAACCGGCTTTTTGATCTTTTTGGCCTGCGAAAGCAGCTCGCATACGCTTTTCAGATCGTGCCCATCCACCGGACCAAGGTAGATAAAACCCATCTGCTCAAACAGAGAGGTCGGCAGCACCAGACGCTTGACCCGCGCCTTGACGCGTGAAATTGCACGAGAAACCGCGCCGCCGCCCGGAATCCGCGCCAAACGCTCCTTCACACGCGCCTTGGCATGCAGATAACGTGGACTGACGCGCAGACGCGACAAATGTCGGCTCAGCCCGCCGACATTCTGCGCAATGGACATGTTGTTGTCGTTGAGCACCACCAGAAGCGGTTCGCCTGAGGTGCCGGCGTTGCTGAGCGCCTCATAAGCCATGCCGCCGGTCAGCGCGCCGTCGCCAATGACGGCAACCACATGATATTTCTGATTTTTCAGCGTGCGGGCATGCGCCATACCCAGCGCCACCGACACCGAACCAGAGGCATGCCCGGTCACGCAAGGGTCAGCCACACTCTCCTCCGGCTTCATAAAACCGGAAAGACCGCCGTATTGCCGCAATGTATCAAAGCGGTCACGGCGGCCGGTCAGGATCTTATGGACATAACTCTGGTGTCCTACATCGTAAATGATGCGATCACGCGAAGAGTCAAACTCCCGCTCCAGCGCGACAGCCAACTCTATCACACCCAAATTGGAGGCCAGATGACCGCCTGTGCGCGAAACCGAATCGACGATAAATTCGCGCAGCGAAGCGCACAGCACACCGAGCGTGTCATAAGACAATCCGCGCAGATCCGCGGGGCTTGTGATATTGTCCAGAATTCCGTATCTTTTCATAACTTCATTCCCACCACGGAAGCTTTTTCTATCTCTTGCTATCCAGCGAAAACGGCAAAACCGACAACACCCGTCCGCAAATGGCCAGCACACGACTGCTGAACGCCATCGCCACACCTTTACCGGCAGCCTTGCCGCCAATGGTCAGTGCCGAGATCAGACCGGTGACCAGAAGAGAAACCAGCACCACCTGCACGCCGTTCATCCCGGCCGTAATATTGGTGACGATCAGCGCACCCGTTGCACCGGAAATGATGCCGCAGATATCACCGACCACGTCGTTGCAAATGCTCGACACCTTTTCCGCATTGCGGGTCATCCACACCGCTTCCTTTGCGCCGCGCACACGGTGCGCCGCCATGGAATGGAATTCCTTCTCGGTCGCGGAGGCGGCAGCAATGCCAATCATATCGAATAGGATGCCCAATGCGATAAAGAAAAACAGCACCAAGAAGGATAAAATTGTGCCCGCACTGTTCAGCGCCTCATTCGATATATAGCTCATCACAACCGACAGCACAAAGCTGATCGGCATGATCGTTGCTACCCATTTGGTGTTGATCAGCCGCGGCTTTTGCGGCGGCTGGTTCTTTTTTCTCGGTTTATCGGATGCTTCCAAAAAAATACTCCTTATTATTAAAACCCTTCGGTTGTTCTATCCAAATAGAAGTGACGGCAGGCCGAGTTAATCTTGCGGCTTGAGGTTCGGTTGGCTTTCCCCGCGGACTGCCACGCGTCGCCGTCGTGGGGGTTTCCCATTAAAGTCCGTGCCGGGATGTTACCATCACCGGGACCGAATTGCCACTGAGTCCGCACTGCAATCCTCTGCCTGCCTCATTGCTGAATAGCCTAGGTGATTTCCACTGCAGGCAACACGATTCTTAGCCTCTTTTGCAGACATGGTTTCAACCGTCAATTCCCGCGGCGTTCCTGGCCGGGAAACCGCAGGCGGATACGATATCCACCATGGCCACGCAAGGCAGGCTACACTGTACACAGCGTTTTGGGTTCCGCACGGGCCTCCGGCCGCAATGGCCGGCGTATTCCGCGCAGTCCCCGCCGCACCGCAATACAGGTTTCATCCTGCACCGTAGGGCATCCGTCAATCGAAGCGATGCTATAGGTGCCCCACGCATACAGGTCTCCACGGCAGGCGGGTCGGTACTTCATGCCATTGAAGCGCGCCCGCAAGCCTTAACCTCCAGCATCCACCCCAAACTGGGCGTAAGAAGCAAACACCAGAGACTTCATCGATATGCCCTTCTACGGATTTTTAGGCCCGTCCTGGGAATCGTATGCGCTGACTAGGATACT
>NZ_CAWVCU010000028.1:0-15838 GCF_963927765.1 uncultured Agathobaculum sp.
CGAATCTCTTCAGGTCCACCAAAAACAGACTTGCAAACGCAAGTCTGTTTTTTATGCCGTCACATAGGAACAGTTGCAGAACAAAAGCCGCTATCCGACTCCCCTATATGAGATCGGATAGCGGCGCTGTCTATTTATAATATTCTACATGTTTTCGGCGAAAAAGCCCAAGACCTTTTCACGCAGAAATGGATGGTTTTTACCGCACGATCTTATCTGCAAAGCTGCATCCGGCAACATCTGCAGACACATCCAGCAAGTCTGCTACCGTAGCCGCGACATCTGCAAAACTGGTTCTGGTTCCCAAATTAACCGAAGCAATCCGCTGCCCCATTACCAGTAGCGGCACGTACTCTCTGGTATGATCGGTAGTGGCCTGATAGGACGGATCGCATCCATGATCTGCCGTGATCATAACGACATCTTCTTCTCCCATCTGCTTCAAGAACGTGGGCAGCCATGCATCAAATTCTGCAAGTGCTTTCGCATAGCCAGTCACGTCACGGCGATGGCCATACAGCATATCAAAATCCACCAGATTCACAAAGCACAGTCCATGAAAATCACGTTTGGCATATGCCATTGCCTGCTCTAATCCATCTGCATTGGATTTGGTATAAACTTTCTCCGTAATTCCTCTTCCGGCGAAAATATCATAGATTTTTCCTACTGCAATGGTCTCCTGTCCGGCTGCCGCAATGGCATCCAACACGGTTGTCGCAGGCGGTTCAAGCGAAAAATCGTGTCGGCCCGCGGTACGGGTATAGGAGCCCGCCGTACCGATGAAAGGACGGGCGATCACCCGCCCTACACCGTGTTTGCCCTGCAGCTGCGCTCTCGCAATCCGGCAGTACCTGTATAATTCTTCTAGCGGGACGACCTCTTCGTGAGCCGCAATCTGGAACACGGAATCCGCCGACGTATATACAATCAACTTGCCTGTGCGGACATGTTCCTCGCCATATTCTGCGATGACTTTTGTCCCTGAAATCGGCACGTTGGCAAGCACACCACGACCAGTGGCCTGCATAAACGGTTCGAGCACCTCATCAGGAAATCCATTCGGATAGGTCGGCAGCGGCGTTTCGGAAATCACACCAGCCAATTCCCAGTGCCCGATTGTCGTATCTTTCCCCATCGAAGCTTCGGTCAGACGGGCATATGCACCACTTGGTTGCCTTTCAGGTGCAGGCAAGGAGGTTACACCATCAATACAGCTCAAACCCGCCTGAATCATATTGGGAATGCGGCACGCTGGGCAAGCAGCACACGCTGCCAATGTGTTGACATCTATGTCCCAAAACGCTCGAGCATCCGGCATCTGCCCAATCCCAAAGGAATCCAAAACAATCAAGAAAACGCGTTTCATCTTTCACCTCTCATATCTCAGCAATGTTCTTCGACATCGCTGCCTTTTCTGGAAAATCGTTCACTTCTGCAAGTGTGCAACAAACGCATCTGTGGTCAAAAAGGTTTTCTCATACCCTAACGCATGGCAAAGCTGCGTCACATTCGGTTGCTCCAGATAACCCACCTTACGCGCAATCTGCGCCGTGGTAAAGCCCTTGGTCGACTGTCCTTCGACCAACACCTCGCCTTGCGTCGGTCGGAGCAGGCCGTTCATCAGCTTGACGGTCGTCGTCTTGCCCGCGCCGTTCTGGCCGATGATCGCGACCGTTTCGCCCAGTTCAAACGACATACTGACGTTCTCGACCGCCTGAAATCCATTCGGGTAGGCAAACCCGACATTCTTCAACTCCAGATATGCCATGCTCAATCCCTCACTTTTTCAGTATCTCATAGGCCTGCTGTACGGTCAGCGGAATGCGGTCGGCAGGCTGCCCCTGTGCGCGGCGCGCGAGGAAATACAGCGCGGCCTGCGGTAGCTGTCCGCCGTAATCCAGCACCTTGGGGTCGGTCAGCACCTCCTGGGCGCTGCCCTGCATGACCAGCTTGCCCTGATGCAGCAGCAGGATATCGTCGCAGTACGCGGCAACCAGATCAATCTTGTGCTCGACCAGCAGAATGGTCTTGCCCTGCTGCTTGAGTAGCTGGATGATCTCAAAAATATCGTCCGTGCTCTGCGGGTCGAGCTGCGAGGTCGGCTCGTCCAGAATGACCAGTTCAGGATCGAGCGCCAGCATGGACGCGAGTGCCACACGCTGCTTTTGACCGCCCGACAGCTCAAACGGGTTCTTACGCACTAGCTCCTCTAAATGGAAGATGCGCACCAGCTCGTCGACGCGCTCGACCATCTTTTCGCGCGGCACGCCGATATTCTCCATGCCATACGCCAGTTCCTCGTACACCGTATCCTTAACGCCAGATATCTACGTAAACGGGTTCTGGAACGAGTAGCCGATGATCGTCGCCAGCTCACCATCGGCGTATTCCTCGACCGGACGCCCCTTGACACGCACCTCGCCGGTCAGCTTGCCCTTGTACAAGGCGGGGATAAAGCCGCGGATGATGTTGCAGAGCGTGGTCTTGCCGGATTCGTTCGCACCGATCAGGCCGTACACCCGGCCCGCTTCCAGCGTCAGCGACAGGTCACGGATGACCTCGCCGCTCTCCAGCGGGTACTGATAGCTGACGTGGTTCAGAGTTACCATATCCATGTTATACCACCCTCCCAACAATGTAAGCGATAACCGCGAGCAGGCTCAGCCAGCTGAGCGCATGGTCAGCCGCAGTTTTCTCGATCTCATAGATCGAGGTTTTTTTAGCCTTGGACGAGAAGGCGCGCGACTCCAGTGCGAGCACGCGCTCCTCAATCTGCTGAATCGAAGAGAGCACCAGTGGCCCCAGCATGGGCACGAACGCCTTGGCGCGCACAATCAGGCTGCCCTCAGTTTCGATACCGCGCGAGCGCTGCGCATCTGTAATCGTCTTGGACAGCGCCGACATCTGCGGGATGAGCTGGATGGTCGACGAAATGACGAAGGTCACCTTTTTGGGTAGACCGCCCTTTTCCATCGCGAAAATGATGTCCTGCACGCTTGTCACTTGAAAGTAGCAGATGACTAGGGAGCTGATCGCCGCGATCTTGGAAGTCATCGTCAGGCTTTCATCCAGACCGGTCTGTGAAAAGTGGATAAACGCCCAGATCGGCTGTGCATCTTCGTTGGCGACGATAAACACCTGAATGGCAAAAATGAACAGAATGATGATGAAAATGGACTTAAAAAACGTGCCAAGGAACTGCTTGGCCGTACCGGCCAGTAGGCTGATGACCAGCACCACCGGCAGCATCAGATATTGCAGTTGCCAGCCCGGCTGGAAAATGCAGACGATCACCAACGCCAGCAGCACGAAAAACTTGGTCGTCGGGTACAGTTTGCCGATCGCACTGTTCATTTCGCTTCCCTCGCTTTCTTCTTGATGTAAGGCATGCCATAGTTGAGCTTGACCAGAAAACGGTCCGGAATGCGGCGGACGATGATCCAGCTGGCCACGAAGTTGACGATCGTGTTGATCGTGCCGGTCAGCAGATTGGTCGACAGCACCGAGGACAGCAGCGCCTGTCCGGTCGCAAGGAATGCAGCCGTCACAAGGTCACTGCCCGCACCCGTCACGCCGCCGAACATGAAGACCGTGACCACGGCAGACGACATGGCCGACACAATATTCAGAATCGCGCAGCCGATGACAATGCCGAAAATGTTGGTATACCACTTCCACCGGGACAGGAAGCCGGACACCAGACCGAGCAGCATGGAAACCGGCGCAAACCCGAACGCGACCGGGTTAAGCATGCCGTTGACGCAGTTGCTCAGCAGGCCGGTGACCATGCCGACCCACGGCCCTGCGATCATTGACACCAGCAGCGTGCCGATCTGGTCGACAAAGATCGGCAGCTTGAGAATGGTGGACATCTGATAGCCGACCACGCTCAGCGAAACGCCGACCGGCACCAGCAGCAGCGCCAGCAGCGAAAAATCATATTTTATGCCTCGTTTCATGTTATGGCTCCCCCTTCATCGCCTTGGTGACCTCGTCCATATCCGGGATAGAATCCGCGGCGCCCGGCCGCGACACTGTGATTGCCGCTGCGCGTGACGCGACCGCGAGCGCCTGCGCTGCTCCCTGCCCTGCCATGCGCTGGGCGAAGAAGTAGCCGGTAAAGGTATCGCCCGCCGCGGTGGTGTCCACCGTCTCAGCCCGGCAGCAGGACTGACGGTATACTGTGCCATTCTCCAGACACATTGACCCGCGCTCCCCCAGCGTCAGCACCAGATTGACACCCGGATACCGTTCACCCAGCCGGTCGAGGATGTCCTCCGGCTCGCGCGCACCGGTCATCTGCCAGCCCTCGACCTCGTTGCAGATCAGCCACGATAGCTTATCCAGCCCATATTCCAGCAGCGCCGTCTCAAACGGAGACGGGTTGAGCACGATCTGCATGCCGCGCGCGTGCGCCTGCTCGATCAGATATGGCAGCAGATTGACTTCGTTTTGCAAGAACAGGTAGTCGCCCGCCTGATACTGCGCCAGTGTGCGGTCGATCTGTTCCTCGGTCTGCGTCCGATTTGCACCACCGAACAGCAGGATGCAGTTCTGGCCGCTGCTGTCAACCTGGATGATCGTGTTGCCGGTCGGCCCGTCGACCGTCAGCACCTGTGCTTCATCCACGCCGTACCGCGCACAGTCGTCCCGCAGCATCCCGCCATCCGCCCCGATGCGCCCGGCCAGCGCCGTCGGCGCGCCAGCCTTGGCCAACGCGATCGCCTGATTGAGCCCCTTGCCGCCGCAGCCCTGCCGAAACCCGGTGGACGCCAACGTTTCACCCGGCGCCACGATATGGTCGACCGTGTAGACGTTGTCCAGATTGAGCGAGCCGTACACCAGCGCCCGCGGCAAAGCTGCTCGTTCACGCATCAAAGCGTCGCTTTTTTCTGTGTTTCTGCACATTTTCTTGCCCCTTTCTCTCTGATTTGTCCCCATTATATGCTTTTTCCCTTTTTCCCCAAAGGACAGGTGTCCTTTCATACATTTTTCAGCAGGAAGGACAAAAAACGGCATGGTTTTTGACAGAACTGATGCCGTTTTTCGTCATTCTTCATAAATTGCCTGAACCATTTTTAGATACTGTTCCCGTGTTATCAGGATGTGCCGATTTTTCGACAATATTTCGCCCGACTGCCGCAGCTTCTGGATGTTGCGCCCGACCGTGCGCACGCTCATACCGATATGGCTGGCAATATTCTGGTATTCCTCCTGCACAGTCACGCTGTCACCGTGCTTACTGTTCTCCTCAAAATAGGCGATCAGATAATAACGCACGCGGTCGATGCCACGGAAGTAATAAAGCGCACCGTCGCTGCCCGAGCGCTGGTACAGGTCGCTCGCCAGCAGCGCAGTGCAGCGGCGCAATAGGTTGATGTCCTCCATAATCGCACAGTAGACCGCTGCCGCGTCGATGCGCGCCGCGGTCACCTCGGTCATGCAGATAATGGATGCTACATAGCTGGTTTCCTGCGCCAGCAGTTCGAGCAGACCAATGCAGCCGTTGGCGTTGTCCAGCCGAAAGTAGTTGTATTCGTTGCCATTTTCATACTCGCGTACACCCGCGACAATACCGCTCTGGATAAAATAGATGTAGCTCGGCATCTCGCCACGCGTAACGATCAGACTGCGTGCCGGGAACCGGACGGTCTCTGCCCGCCGCTGCAGCGCCTCTGGCAGCACCGACCAGTTGAACGAGGTTTCCGCGTGGTATTGCTGCCACGCTTCGGTCAGCTTGGTCATATCCTCCGTCGCCTTTCCGTAAAATCCTGCTTTTGTTACACCATCATACCATATTCCACACTGTACCGCAATTTCCGGCTGGAAGTCAACTCTGTTTTTCGGTAGAAACTGCTGCTCCGACAGATATTCGGTGTGTCAGCCAACTGACCATCGTACCGGTCAACAGCACCGAACAAACCGTACCGATGCCAAACGTGCCGCCCAGCAGCGTGCCAACCGCCACATAGCTCACATCCACCGCCGTGCGCAGCCCAGCATAGGACAACCCGGTAGCGGCCTGCAGCCAGTAAAGCAATGCGTCCAGCGCATTCATGCCCAGCTCGAGTTGGATGAGCAACGCAAGCGCCAAACTTAGGCAGCACTGACCGACCGCGAACAGCGCAAACCGTGCTGTAAACCCCAGTGACGCCAGCTGGAGTGGAGCGAGCAGCCAGCAGTACAGGTCGATAAAATATCCCGATGTCAGCGCGTACACAACCGTACCCAATCCCATGTTTTTTCGAGCAACGACCAGCGCCAGCACAATCACTGCCAGATTGTACAACAGCGACGCGTTGCCAAACAGCATGCCCGTTGCCTGATGGATGCCGTCGCACAGCAGGCCAATCGAGTCGCTACCCATGCCTGTTTCCAAAAACAGCGCGACCGCAATGCCAACAAGCTGCATGGCGACCAACACCCAAAACGCTTTTCTGCTCCAGTTTTTCACGATTGTTCTCCCCTTGTCTTTTTGTTTCTCCTATCGTAAAATAAAAAAACAGAAAGAAAAATGCCAGTTGGCACTTTTAAGGGAGGGTTGCGCATGCTGCCACAAATTTTTCTGGATGCCTGCGAAACCGCGCAGGCACGGGATTTTCTGACCCGTTTTCTGTCCGACTTCCCAGATGAATACCACCCCTATTGGGGCCTGCACAGCGTTGCGCCGCACGAAGTACTGATCTCCGCAGCTGCTGTTTCCAGTGATGTCTATATCCTGCTCAACGGGACGCTGTGCGCCATGGAAAGCCGGGTGCAAAATTTGCCGTTTGTTTTCGCTAAGCTGTATCCGGGCGCGATCATCGGCGACTATGAACTGTTCGCACAGACCGAGGAAAGCTATGCAACCATCCTATCACTGCAAAAAAGCGTGTGTGTGCGCATCCCGGCAGACATTTATCTAGCGTGGATCTCTCACAGCACATCAGCTCTGCTGTGCCGCTTGCAGGCGCTGGTGCGCCAGCTTGGCGACCAGACCATGTCCGACCGGCAGTATTTCTATATGGATTATGAGGCGCGCTGCATCTCGGTGCTGCTGCAAACGCAGCCTGCTTCCCAATCGAATGACGGCAGCCGTCTGCTGCTGACCCGCGAAGAGCTGGCCGGTAAGATCGGCTGCTCGCTGCGCACCTGTCACCGGCTGGTGCAGCATCTGGCCGACGAGCAGCTCATTACGCTCTGCCGCGGCAAAATCACGCTGAACGATACACAGCGCGGTAAATTACAGCAATACCTGGAACGTAAAATCGAGAATCTCTAACCTATCAGGCAGAAAGCGGGCACGACTCGACCTTGAAGCAATCCGACGCATTTTCAATGCTGCTGCGATCGCAAACATGACAGACAGCTGTCGCGTTCCTGTGCTATAATGCAGATAGAATGAGGAAAGGCGGTGGGAGTATGAAAATGGATCGGCTGATCGGCATTCTGTCCATCCTGCTCCAACGGGACAGAATCACCGCCCCGGAGCTGGCGGCGCAATTCGAGGTGTCCCGCCGTACAATCCAGCGAGATATCGAATCCCTGTGTCGGGCAGGTATCCCCATCGCCACCACGCAGGGCGCGGGTGGTGGCATCTCCATCCTAGAGGGCTACCGCGTCGATCGCACCGTGCTGACCGCACCGGAGATGCAGGCCATTCTTGCCGGGCTGCGCAGTCTGGATAGTGTCAGCGGAACACGACGCTACGCCCAGCTGATGGAAAAGCTATCTGCCGGAACGGGCGGACTAATACCCGGCGGGGCGCACCTGCTGATCGACCTGTCCTCGTGGTATAAGACCAGCCTGCCGCCCAAAATCGAACAAATCCAAGAGGCCATCGAGCAGCACCGCACCATTCGCTTTACCTATTACTCACCAAAAGGAGAATCAGAACGAGCAGTCGAGCCCTACTATCTGGTATTCCACTGGTCGGCATGGTATGTATGGGGCTGGTGCGGACTGCGGCAGGATTTCCGACTGTTCAAATTGAACCGCATGACCAGCCTTGCGACAGACGATGCTTTTTCTCCCCGTCCCGCGCCTCTGCCCGATCTGGAACCGCAGCACGTGTTCCCGGAAAAATACCGGGTCACAGTACTGTTTGATCCGTCCTGCCGCTGGCGTCTGGTCGAGGAGTACGGCGCAGACCGCTTGACCGCCGAGCCGGACGGCCGGCTGCGGTTCACCGGCGGCTTTCCAGACACGGAGGGTGTGCTCAGCTGGGTCCTGACCTTCGGTGACAAGGCGGAACTGCTCGAACCGAAAGAGCTGCGAGAACGGCTTGGGGATTTGACCGAAACTTTGGCCGACCGTTACAGGAGGAATTGATATGGCATCACATCCGGATTTTGTAAACTTTGTAGCCGAGCAGCTGCGGGAGGCCGGCACCATCCGCAGCCGGAAGATGTTCGGCGAATACGGTCTTTACTGCGACGAGGTGTTCTTCGCCGTCATCTGTGACGACCAGTTTTTTGTCAAGATCACCCCGCAGGGCGAAGCGGCTTTTCCCGACCTGCCCAAGGCTCCACCCTATGAGGGGGCCAATGACTCCTTTCTGGTGGAAGATGTCGAGAATCAGGAACTGATGACAAGACTTACGCGCATCACTTGCGAGGCGCTGAGAAGCAAGCCTCAAAGGAAAAGGAATTTGACTATGAAAATCAGACTAGCACAAGCACAGGACATTGACGCTTGGATGGCGCTGGTGGAACAAGTGCGAGATATCTTTCCCGGCTTAGAAACCGCCGAAGCCATCACCGAACACCGGGCAACAGTGCTGCGCTTTATCAAACATTCCTCAGCCGTCTGCGCGGTTGGCGCGGATCGAATCATAGGCGTTTTGCTGTTCTCCAAGGAACAGTGCGAACTGTGCTTTCTGGCGGTCGATCCGGCCTGCCGGAGACAGCACATTGCGCACAAGCTGGTGTCCTTCGTGCTGGCACAGATGGATGCGGACCAAGACATCACCGTAACCACCTATCGGGAGGACGACCCCAACGGGCAGGAGGCGCGGGCTTTCTATAAGCATTTGGGCTTTTCCGAGGGACGGCTAACCGAGGAATTCGGCCACCCTGTCCAAGAGTTCATCTTGAAGCGACAATCTGCCGGACACACATGAATACTGAAAAACAAGATGAAATAACTTTACCTCTTCTTCATGCCCATCAGCCGCAGACTCGGCATCTAATGCGTTTCCGCACATACAACTATGCTGCACTCCCCCACCAGCCGCCGGACTCATCCCGGCGGCTGGTCTTCTTTATCCCGCTGCGTCACTTGTAATCTGCGCATAAAGCTCTATAATATGAAACTATAAATGCTATCCCACTGCAAGGACGGTGAACGCCCATGAAGCGTATCTTTTTTGTCGAGGACGACCTGAGCCTGATTCACGGTCTGTCTTTTGCCCTGCGCCAGCAGGGCTATGAAGTCGTCAACGCCCGCACCTGTCTGGAGGCTGAAACCCTTTGGCAGGATGGCAGCTTTGATCTGGTCATTTTGGATGTGACCCTGCCCGACGGCTCGGGCTTCGATCTGTGCCGCAGGCTCCGCCAAAACTCCAAAGTGCCCATTCTGTTCCTAACCGCTGCGGACGAGGAAACCGACATTATCATGGGGCTGGACATCGGCGGCGACGATTATATCACCAAGCCGTTCAAGCTGGCGATCTTCCTGTCGCGCGTTAACGCTCTTCTGCGCCGCAGTGGAGATTTCCGTCAGCCGGACAACACGCTCCAATCAGGCGGTATCACTGTGCATCAGCTGACACGCGAAGTCACCAAGAACGGTACGCCGGTCGAACTGACCGCCAGCGAATACAAATTGCTGTGCTTATTTCTGGAGCACCCGAACCTTGTACTGTCACCTGAGCAGATTCTGGGCAAACTATGGGATTGCGAGCAAAACTATATCGACAGCAGCACGCTGACCGTCTATATCCGCCGTCTGCGCGCCAAAATCGAGGATGACCCCAGCAATCCCAAGCGCATTATTACAGTGCGCCGCATGGGCTATAAATGGAATGCTGCAAAATGAGGTACCCCATGAAAATGCTGACTGACCGGCATATCAAACGCCTGTTTTGCCTTGTCCTCACCCTAACAGTTGGCTTTTCCCTTTTATCCGCCGTACTGCTCACCGCAGGTGGTCAGCACATCGCACGATATCTTCCGGCGGCGTTCGCCTGCATGGGACTTCTGGTGCTGACCGCTATGTACTGCTATTTTCGCAGGCAGCACCAGACCATGGCGCATGCGATTGAGCAGCTCCATGCGTTTCTCGCGGGCGACCCCACCGCGCGCATCGAATGCGACGACGAGGGCGAACTGAACCGCCTATTCCACGAGGTCAACTCGCTTGCTGCGATCCTGAATGCCCACGCCGAAAATGAAGGCCGCGCCAAACGTTTTATGAAAGATACCCTGTCCGACATCTCGCACCAGCTCAAGCCCCCGCTGGCGGCACTCAATATCTACAACGGCATTTTGCAGCAACAGGCCGACCCGGACACCATTCGGGAATTCACCGCCCTGTCCGAGCACGAGCTTGACCGCATCCAAACGTTGGTACACAATCTGTTGACCATCACCAAGCTGGACGCAGGTACGATCGTGCTGGACAAATCCGAACACAACCTGTCCGACCTGATGGCAGATGTCGAGCGGCGCTTTGCGATGCAGGCACAGCAGCAAGGTACAATGCTGTCCTGTTCCGGCGACGACACGATCTCCCTGTCCTGCGATGCGCACTGGCTGGGCGAAGCCATCGGCAATTTGGTCAAAAACGCGCTCGACCACACCAAAGCAGACGACACGGTCACGGTCACATGGCGCGCCTTTGCGTCGATCGTTCAAATCACGGTGCAGGACAGTGGCAGCGGCATCCATCCGGAAGATTTGCCGCACATCTTCAAGCGGTTTTACCGCAGCCGCTTCTCCAAGGATACACAGGGCGTCGGGTTGGGGTTGCCACTTGCCAAAACGATCATCGAAGCTCATAGTGGCACCATCGAGGTGGACAACGCCTTGGGACGCGGCACGATTTTTACAATCAACCTCCTCATTCCTACAACATTGTAGGCTGCAAGTCATCTAACAGTAGGGTTCCCATGGTATCCTTTTGGTATTGCAACAGAAAGAAGGTGCCATCACAACATGGATTTACTGGAAGTCCAAGACCTTTGCAAAACCTACGGCAGCGGCGAGACCGCCGTGCACGCCTTGCGGCACGCAACGTTTTCCGTCCCCAAAGGCGAATTTGTGTCCGTGGTCGGGGAGTCCGGCTCGGGTAAATCAACGCTGCTCAACCTGATCGGCGCGCTCGACACGCCGACCAGCGGTCGGGTACGAATCGACGGCAAGGACATTTTTTCGATGAAGGAACGCAATCTGACCGTGTTCCGCCGCCGCAACATCGGCTTTATCTTCCAGAGTTTTAACCTCATCCCCGAACTAACCGTTGAGCAAAATATCGTCTTTCCGGTGCTGCTCGATTACCAGAAACCGGATAAAACCTATCTGGAGGAACTGCTCACGGTGCTCGGCCTGCGCAAGCGCCGTCACCATCTGCCGAGCCAGCTGTCTGGCGGGCAGCAGCAGCGCGTCGCCATCGGGCGCGCACTCATCACCCGGCCGGCGCTCATTCTGGCCGACGAGCCGACCGGTAATCTGGATACGCAGAACACAAGCGAGGTGATTGCCCTGCTCAAAGAGGCATCCCGCAGGTACGAACAGACCATTTTGATGATTACCCACAGCCGTGCCATCTCCCAGACTGCCGACCGCATCCTGCAGGTGTCCGACGGCGTGCTGACCGACTTCGGGAGGTGCCGGGAGTGAAACACTATCTCAGCCTGATCCCCATCTCCGCTAAGGTGCGGAAACGACAGAATCGGATGACATTGCTGTGCATCATCATCTCCGTTCTGTTGGTCACAACCATTTTCAGTATGGCGGATATGGCCATCCGTATGGAAAAAACACGAGTGATCGAAAGTCACGGGAATTGGCATGTAATGCTGAAGGAGCCATCTGACCAGCAGGTGGAGGAAATTGCCCAGCGGCCGGATGTGGTCGCTGCCCAACGATACGACGGCTTGAACTTTGATCTATCTCAAGACTATTCTATTCAGGGAAAAACCTGTGTCATTGTCGGTGCGGATGATCAAATTCTGACGAAGATCTATGACGATCTGACCGAGGGCAGTTGCCCCTCAACCGAGGGAGAAATTTTACTCTCCAACCGGTCAAAAGAACTGCTCCATGTAAATGTAGGCGATGAAATTGCCCTGCACACGCCTTCGGGAGAATATCTCTATACCATTTCCGGATTTGGTGGAGACGTCACTATCAGCGATGATGCCAATGTGGTAGGGGCGTTTCTGGGTTGGGATGCCTTCCAAAGTCTTGCCGAAGCGGAAGGGTATGAATCTGCCCCTGTCTGTTTTGTACGCTTTTCCGAAAGTGCCAATCCCCGCAGGGTCATCACAGAGCTGCAGCAGACCTACGGATTTACGGAAGAAAATCTATCAGAAAACACTGCCTTGTTGGGCCTGACAGGATTCAGCAGCGATCCTTATGTCACGGGACTGTACCTGGTAGCCGTCATCCTGTTTGTGCTGGTTTTGGCTGCGGGGGTCTTTATGATCGCAGGAAGCTTGAACAGCCGCACTGCGGAGCGGGCGCAATTTTTTGGAATGCTCCGCTGTATCGGCGCAAGCCGGGCGCAGATCATGCACATTGTCCGGCTGGAAGCGCTCTTTTGGTGTAAAACAGCGGTTCCCGTCGGGGTCGTTTTGGGTATTCTGGTCACCTGGCTTCTTTGTGCCCTCCTTCGGTTTGGCGCCGGCGCAGAGTTCGTGCAGATTCCGCTCTTTGAGGTCAGCATCATCGGTATCCTCAGCGGCGTTGTTGTGGGATTTTTGACGGTTCTGCTGTCCTCCCTTTCCCCGGCAAGGCGGGCAGCGTCCGTCTCTCCGATTGCTGCGGTTACCGGAAACAGTGCCCAAGGCAACTCCGTGTCCCGGCCGGTGCGGAAAGGCTTTTTGAGTATTGAGACGGCACTCGGCATTCACCATGCCGTATCCTCGCCTAAAAATCTGCTTCTCATGACCGGCTCCTTTGCGCTCAGCATCATCCTGATCCTGAGTTTCTCCGTTCTGGTTCAATGGGTCCAACTTGCCCTCAATCCTCTGCAACCATGGGCACCCGACGTCTTTTACAGCAGCCCAGAGAATCAGTGTGAGATTGACAAAAGTTTTGCCGCTTCGGTGGCGCAGCAGCCCTATGTCAAGCGCGCCTTTGGCCGGATGTATCAAAGTCTCCCCGCAACGTACGAGGGAAAATCCGGTACAATCGATCTGATCTCCTATGATGCGCAGCAGTTTCAGTGGGCAGAAGAAGATTTGGTGGCCGGGAATATGGATGCGGCCCGGGAAGGCAATGGTGTGCTGACTGTTTTTGACAAAAGCAACACCTTGCAGGTGGGCGATATCATTCAATTGAACAACACTTCCCTTACAGTTGTCGGTGTTCTGGAGGACAGCCCCTTTGACACGTCGGATCAGCCCACGGTGATCTGCTCGGAAATGCTGTTTACAGCAATCACAGGAAAGGATGCCTACGCGATTCTGGATGTGCAGCTAACCCCGAACGCTACACAACAGGATGTCAATCAGCTTCAAGCTTTGGCCAATGGACAGTATGACTTTTATGACCGTCTTGCCCAAAACAAGGACACTCAAAGCACCTATTTCATGTTCTGCCTCTTTGTGTACGGTTTTCTGGTAGTTATCACCCTGATCACCATTATCCATACAGCAAACAGCATTGCCATGAGTGTATCTGCCAGAACAAAGCAATATGGTGCTATGCGTGCCGTGGGTATGGACGGACACCAAATTCAAAAGATGATTACCACAGAGTCTACCACCTACACCTTACTGGGGCTCGTTGCAGGCTGCGGGTTGGGCCTACCGCTGCACTACTTCCTCTATGGGCAGATGATCACCAACTATTGGGGCACAGCTTGGCATCTGCCCCTTTCTTCTGTAGGCAGGATTTTGGTGCTGCTGGTATGTACCGCTTTGCTTGTTCCTTTGGCCCCCGGAAAAAGAATCTGTAATATGGCAGTGGCCGAAACGATCAACGAATTATAATAATTTTCGGGCCAGCACACAGCGAATGCTTTTGCATGCTTGTGCACTATCATGCCGAACAAAAGAGAAAGGAGCTGTTAAGCTCCTTTCCCATCTCAATTTCGTTTCCGGTATACCACGATCTCCAGATCAGATCCACCGCTTCCATACAAACCCACCAGCAGATGCTCTGCACAACCCTTCGAAATCTCTGACTGCAAAAGACAACCATATCTCTCTGCAACCCACATCAGTTGCTCAATTAGCCGATTATGCTGCATTCCCCAATACTCTGTATCGCATCCCACTGATTTTTGTATGTCGTAATCACACCGATCTGCTCATTTGAATGCGATTGGATGTAGGAAGCAATTGCGCGGCATTCCGCCGGACTGGGTGCACTTTTTCACTTTTTCGTGTGACGCTGTAGCATGCAAGACGAAACATCTGTCTTATGCGCAGGTTTTCCATATTCGCCGTTGCCAATTTCCCTTATTTCCGCGATTCGCCGCGACTGTTTCCCAAAGAGCGAAAAAATCAAAAATAAAACTTTTTCACAAACGTAAAGAAGAAAAGCACTCCGTTCGGAGTGCTTTTCTGGGTTGGTGGGAGGTGGTGGATTCGAACCACCGAAGTCATAGACGACAGATTTACAGTTCGGCTATGTTATTCCCCTCACGTATCTTACAATACCGTTTTGTTTTATTTGGTGATATGTCCTATTGAAAATCGGTTTCATGAAACGATATTAACAAATACCGTTTTGTATTATTGTGTATAATTTTCATGTTATTTCGTCCCAAACCAGGTCTTTCTTTTGACATGACAGAAAAATGACAGAAAAAAATCCCTTTCCCACGCTCGCTGCATTACGGTTTCCTGACAAACATTCCGACATAATACTCTGGTAGTTTTCTTTCATCATCGAACGAAAAAAAACAGCATATGTTATTCAAGCAAAAAACCTTATTCCTGTGGTTAGACACTTGTCTACTTTGGAATAAGGTTTTTCTCTTAACAGTGAATTATTCTATTGAATGTAATGCTTTAGGAAAATGTAGAATTGTATACAGACCCCTAATGAACTAAGTTCCAACACAACCAATATAAGCAGAGTACTAAATGTAACTAAAAAAATTATTCTCTGCTATACTATAACCCGTAAACGCAATATATACTCTATCCAAATATATTCCGCTGGTGGTCTCACACGCGATTTGACTACCTTGATCTTTTTTAACCCGAAACTGTATTTTGTTTTATTTACAATATAATTTCTCTTATAGCTATAGAATAAACCTTCTTTAGAAACTCAATAGCTAGTTTATTTGTTAAAAGCACTCACCACATCTTATCAAAGAGTCTTTTGATGATAATTGCTGCATCGCCTCGTGTCATACCAGCGCTGCCGCCAAACTTACCATCTGTACGTTTAAGCACCAAATTTGTCATTGTTGCCAACGCAA
The DNA here is from genome assembly GCF_963927765.1 of uncultured Agathobaculum sp. Lineage (NCBI taxonomy): Bacteria > Bacillati > Bacillota > Clostridia > Eubacteriales > Butyricicoccaceae > Agathobaculum > uncultured Agathobaculum sp. The sequence continues at coordinate 15,586 of NZ_CAWVCU010000028.1, forward strand.
CATCTTCTCGTGCCCAGTTTTCAATGCTTCCCGCATCACTGTAAACAGACAATTCCCCATTGACATCGGACGGTGTTTTGTAATCCATCTGTTCCCGTAAAGTGCGCGAAGAAACCACCACAATCTGATCCTTTGCAATCACAGCATCTCCACGGAACGTATTATCCTCAAAGCCATTGATGATATTATGTTCTTTTGCCGATCCTGCTGCTCCACAATACCAGTTTGCAGATGTTACATCTGCAAAGCCTCC
>NZ_CAWVCU010000029.1:0-8113 GCF_963927765.1 uncultured Agathobaculum sp.
GTTCTGGTTTCTATTATTTTATCACAGGTGCCCCCGTCAATTCCACTCCCAATATATAAATTTAACCGATGATTTCCCAAAACCAGCGCATACTGCCGCCGCACCTTGCCGGTATATACCTTGTTTTCGGTTTCGAGCGCGCGCGCCGCCGACACCTGATGCATCGTATATGCCTCTACCTCACCGCGCGCATGTGTCAGGTGGTAATTTCCCTCCTCCCGCGTGGGGGATACCAAGCCGCTGATGAGCGTGTCGCCTGTTTCGACCGCATCCCCCGCCTGCACCATAGGCTGCCCCTCAAGCGCTTTCACGCTTTTGATGACGCCCTCCCGCGCGGCAACGACCTTGACAACCGCATTCTGATCAATTTTCTCCTCCGGCGGTGTAACGCCGTAAGCTTCGATTGTCAGGCTGTTCCCGCGGATGTTGAGCGATAAAAACGTCATATTCGGCTGCTTGCCGAGCATCTTCCAGCGGATGCTGCGCGTATCCAGTTCGCTGATACGCGCACCGATATGTACACCTAACTCTTCCAGCTGCTGCATCACCTCTGCCTCATCGAGCGCAGGGTCGATATGCGCTTCGATCGACCAGATATGCGCACACAACACCCAGCAAAGCAGTATCAGCAGCGCAAGACCACCCCACAATGCGGTGCGCGGCCGCAAGCGCGCCGCCCAAAACGGCATCCCCCGCCGCTGCACGATATGGACCCGGCATCCCGTGCGCCCCATGTACCGCCGCAGCGCACGAAAATCCGCAAGCGATAGGGTGACATACATTTCATTCCACGCGGTGCGCTCCATCCGCCGCAGCATCAACTCTTTTGCAGCGCACAAATTGAGAAAGCGCGGCAGGCTTGCACCCGTCACGCGCACGCGCACCTGTCCGCGTGCCAGACGCCAGAGCCGCGCAAGCATAGTCCCATCCCCTTTCCGTTATCCTGCCGTCGTATACTCTACCGAGACGATCGTCCCGGTGACCGCCAGTTCATCCAGCGAAAGCGCGGTCAGTTCTAGTCCCGCTCCCACGATGCGTACCTCACAGCCGCTGCACTTTACTCGCAGCAGCCCCTGCTCATATTCCTGAATACCGCGATGGTTTTCCACCACCACGCGGCTGTTGCCGATGATCTCCACGCGCGGCCAGAAGCCATGCAGATCGTCGATCAGCTCGCCCAACCCGTCATGCGCCATTTGCGTCCCTCCTCCGTTCGGGCTATTGTATGCGGTGGCAGCATCAAACTTGACAGCGCTGCATATCCTGATGCATCGGAGGTGCGTGCATGAAACTCTTTTTATCCCTTGCCCTATTTGCAGCGTTCCTGCTGTTTCCCGCCGCCTGCGCTGACGGCGTGCGCAACGGTCTTTCCCTTGCCGCCGGACAGGCGCTGCCCGCGCTGTTCCCGTTTTTTCTGGCAAGCGGCCTGCTGGTGCGCAGCGGACTGGCACAAGCGCTGACCCGCCCCGCCGCACGTCCGCTCGCATGGCTGTACCGTCTTCCATCCTCTGCCGCCCCCGCCGTCATCCTTGGGCTTACCGGCGGCTATCCGGTTGGTACCGCGACCACGGTCGATCTGTTGCGGCAGGGCGTGCTTTCGCGCGATACCGCGGCACGGGTCAACGCCTTCTGCAACTGTGCCAGCCCCGGCTTCTGCATTGGACTTGCCGGGCTCGGCATTTTCGGCAGTGCGCGCACGGGTGCGATGCTTTACGGCATCCACATTCTGACCGCCCTGCTCACCGGACTGCTGGTTGCACGCCCAGCACAACACACTCCCAAAACCGAGCTGACCGCTCCGCCGGATCGTGCGCCCACCCAGAGTTTTCCCGCCATTTTTTGCGCCGCCGTACAGCAGGCTGCTGCTACCGCCCTGACCGCCACCGCTTTTCTGACTGTTTTTTGCGTGCTGCTGCGGCTGGCGCAGCCGGTTTTATCATATCTTCCCTACGGCCATGCGCTCTCCGGTATGCTGGAGCTGACCTCCGGTCTGGATGCGCTTCGCACATTGCCGCTGCCAAGCAGTGTAAAGCTAACCCTTACCTCGTTTCTGCTGGGCTTTGGCGGGCTGGCCGTGCAGTTTCAAGCACGCGCATTGGCAGAGCCCGCCGGTCTGTCCATGCATGGATTTGCCGCCTGTAAACTGCTGCACGGTGCTATGGCAGCCGCCCTCACCGCACTTGTGACCCGCATTTCGCCCGCCATACTGCCAGCCTTCGCCCCCATGGGCAGCGCCGCATCGCAGCGTCATTATCCGATTTCCTTCCTGATATTGCTTTTGATGTTGTTTACAATTTGGTCTGGAAAAAAAGCGAAAAATAAGATATAATGGGTCACAGAACATTAGATTGGAGTGACCTGACGCATGAAGCTGAAAAAGCTGCTGCGCAAAAATATTGAGCCACGCTGTACTTATTGTGCTCATGGCACACCGCTGGCTGATGGCCAGCGCATTGCCTGCCGCCGCCGCGGTGTAGTAGACGGAACCGATCATTGCCGTTCGTTCCGATACGATCCCCTGCGCCGCGTGCCGCCTAAACCGGCGGCGCTGCGTGGCCACTTTACCGATGCTGACTTCTCACTGGGGGATACCAATGAAAAATAATATATTATGGAATCGCTGCACAGCGCTTGCCCTGTGCTTCATTTTGCTGTTTGCCGTGGTCCCGCTGCCGCAGGCGCTCGCCGCGCCCGAGGACGAGGACACGGTTTCCGACTATTCAGATACCGACAGTGACACGGAAGGCACCGACACAGAAAGCACTATTGACGCTTCCAGTCAAGCAGACAATGCCAATGTCATTGCCGCCGCATCCAATGCACCCACGCTCAACGCCGAAGCCGCGCTGCTCATCAGCCCGAGCACCGGCATGGTGCTGTATGAGAAAAATGCGGACGAGCGCCGCTATCCGGCTTCCACCACCAAAATTATGACCGCGCTGATCGTGCTCGAAAACGTGACCGACCTGAGCGAAACGGTCACAGCCGAGGCATCGGACTTTGAAAACTTATCCGCAGACAGTTCCAATGCCGGCATCAAGCAAGGCGAAACCGTTACTGTCGAGGATCTTCTGTATGCACTGATGCTGCCGTCGGCCAACGAGGCGGCCTACATGCTCGCCCGTCATGTCGGCGGCACCTATGAAAACTTCGTCAATATGATGAATGAACGCGCCGCTGAGCTGGGCTGCACCGGCACACACTTTGTCAATCCCTGTGGTCTGCACGATGATGACCATTACACCACCGCACGCGACCTGTACAAAATCAGCTATGCCGCTATGCAGGACGAAACCTTTGCGGACATCGTTTCCACCGTACAGCACCGCATGTCCAAAACCAACATGCAGGACGAACGCATCATCCTGACCACCAACAAGCTCATCCTCAGCTCATACGCCGCTTATGCGTATAACTACTGCTTGGGCATCAAAACCGGAAACACCTCGCAGGCGGGCAACTGTTTTGCAGGCTACGCAAAATATGGCGACGCTGAACTGTACTCCGTGGTCATGGGATGTGACGACAAATCGGCAGAATATCCTGAAATCCCTGCCAGCTTCACAGATACCAAAGCGCTGTTTGAGTGGGGTTTTGAAAACTTCGTCTCCAAAACGCTTGTCAAGCAAGGCGATACCGTCAAGCAAATCGATGTGGAGTTATCCACTGACACGGATAAGCTGGTGCTGACTGCCAAAAACGATTTGGTAGCTCTGGTTCCTAAGGATTTGGATCTCGAGGCACTCACCCAAGATCCTCCTATCACCGCACCGGACAGCGTGGACGCGCCGATCAAAGCAGGCGATGTGATCGGCAGCGTCACCTATTCCTACAACGGCATCAATTACGGCACTGTCGAACTGGTGGCGCTCAGCGATGTGGAAAGAAGCCCCGTGCTCTATTATGCCGACAAGCTGAGCAATTTCTTCCAAAGCACAGTATTTAAGGTCATTCTGATCGTTCTGGCCGTATCTGTTGTACTGTATATCCTATTCAACCTGACCTTCGGTGGCATACGCCGCCGCAAGCAGCGCAAAAACCTGCGTTCACGCTATGAAAACACCAATTATCAGCGCAGACGCCGCAGATAACAACAAGCATCACAAAAAGCAGGTAGACGCTTTTGCGTCTGCCTGCTTTTTCTCTGCACAAACAAAGCCACCAGCCTGTGTCAAACAGGCTGGTGGCTTCCATTGCTTTTTACTTATTGCTAATCATCAGGTAAATTCCGTCGGCGCATAGGTGCCGTCCGCAATCTCCTGCGCAACCTTATCAGTCAAGCCATTGTAGACAACGCCAGGCTCCAGTGTAATGCCCTTGACTGCCGCAAGCTCGGAAACCGTCACAAACGCATAGGTTTTATCCGTGCGGCTTTGCAGTTCGTCAATGGCCGACAGCACGCCCTCTACCGAAGTCGGATACAGGTCATGCATCAAAACCACCGATCCGTCCCCTGCATTTACGATCGCATCGTGTACGCTCTGCGCATTGCGGTTCTTCCAGTCCTGCGTATCCACGTTCCAGTTGATGATCGGAAGTCCCAGTTCCTTCGCAACCGCCTTCACATCGCTGTTCACGCCGCCACCAACCGGACGCAATACCGTGGGAGCCTGCCCTGCTTTCTCCTGAATAGTATTCGTTGCGGAAGAAATCTCCTGTCGAATTCCATCCGTATTCAATCCGGTCAGATGCTGCATGGGATGGGTCATCGTATGGTTGCCCAATTCATGCCCTTCGGACACCAGCCGCGGCAGCGTACTGCTGAACATGTTAACACGGTCGCCTACCATAAAGAAGGTCGCATGCGCGCCTCGTTCCTTCAGTCCATCCAGCAAATATGCCGTCAGTCCGTTCGGATAGCCATCGATCGCACCGGTCGGTCCATCATCAAACGTCAGCGCAATATACACATCCGCATCCGGAATATCCGCGCTTACCGCCTGCGTCAGCCCATTTGTCTGTGCAGACAGATAGGCTTTTTGGCTGTCAAAGCCATCGAGCGAGGTTCCGGCGAATACAAATGCGCCATCCTCCAGACCCGTATAGGTTTTGCCAAGCACTGCGGCAAACAGCGGTGCGGATACATAAAACCGTCCGCTGTCCTCATCGGTGAATGCGCTGATATTATTGCCCTTCACGCGATCGCCGTTGACCTTAGCCTTTCCATTATCCTGTATTTTCGATTGAATGCCGTTATAGTCTACCGTCCATTCGTGACTGCCATCAAAGGAGGCTGTGCCGCCCAATGTCGTCACTGCTGCGCTCAGCGGCACATATTGCAGGCCATCCCGTTCCTTGACAGGTGCGCCGCGATGCTCGCCTTCTTCCTTCATCTGCCGGGTCTCGCCCTGATATTGCAGCTTATCGGAATCCGTGCGCATGAGCACGCTATCAGCCGCCAGCTGTGCCTCGGATGGACCAAGCTCAGACAATGCTTCGTCCGCAATCTTGCCCATCTTCTCATCATCCAGCGCCTTTTTGGACTGTGAAATCACGACCAAGTCGCCCATGTCCGCGCCCAACTCGCCTACCTGCCATGAAAATGCCTGACAGATATCACGAACCGGCACATAAAGAGTGCTGTCCTTCAGGACCGGCGCTGCTGACAAGGTTTTCGTTTCCTCATTGAACTGTGCGGTTTTGCTGTCTACCTGTACGCGCAGCGTATCCTTACCCTCTGTGATCACAGCAGTTTTGCTGCTGTCCTCCCAAGATAGCTCCAGCTTTAGGTTGTCACACAAGGACTTTGCCGACACAAAGACTGTCCCGCTGCTGTCGCGATACGGAGCAGCACCGCTCAAATCGACCACTTTACCATCTGCAAACGCGCGTGCATTGTCAACTTGGTATACCAGCTGATTCCGATCCCCACCAAAAATCGCACTGGATATTCCTTTTACAACATGAAACGCGACTGGGACTGCAATGATCACCACCAAAATCAGTGCGATCAGCACGCCATAATGGCTGTTGCGGCGACGATGCCTGTGGCGCCGGTACGTTGTCCGGTACGCCGATTGATATGTCATTTTCCGTTCATTCCTTCCTACCAGTTACTGATTGAATATATTCTCTATTGGTTTATTATAGCATTAAAACCGAAATACAAAAGTTACAGTACCGTTAATTTTCTTTCCCCACAGCAGAAAGTGCTTCGGTCAGCATTTGCACACCGACGCCCAGCAGGTGCGGCCCCACATACGCCCCCAGCGTGCAGTCGATTTCCCCCTCCATCAAATGCTGATAATCCGGCAGGCTTTTCCGCGCGAGCTCCCGTATCTCCTTGAGTTCCGACGGCGAGTCCCCATGTGCGACCGCCAAATTGAAGGGGACGCTGCGCGGCACCAGTGCCATAGCCAGCTGCACCATTTTCTGCATCGCCGCTTTTCGTCCTCGGATTTTGGCAACGCTGGTCAATTCCCCATCCGGTGTAAAGGAAATGATCGGTTTGATTTGCAGCAGTGTTCCCGCTACGGCTGCAATTTTGCCGATACGCCCGCCCTTTTGCAAATACTCTAACGTATCCACGCAGAAAAACACATGCGTGTTCTCAATCAACACAGGCATGGCATGCAGCAGTTCGCTCCACGACCAGCCTTCTTCGATCCAGCGCGCCGCTTGTATCACCGTCATACCAATGCCCAGAGAGCCGCTCCGCGTATCAAACGCAGCGACCTCTAAGCCGGCGGTCTGCTCCCCGATCAAGCGCACCATATTGCCGGTACCGCTCAGGCCACCAGACAGGTTGATCGCCAGCACCTTGGTATATCCCGCTTGCTTGATCCGGGCAAACGCCTGCTCCACCATATCGCCGCTCGGCAGTGTTGTCTTGGGAATTTCCTGCGGCAGTCGACGATACACTTCATCCGGTGTAATATCCACACCATCAGCATATTCGCCATCCGAAAAAATTAACTTGAGCGGTACAACATAAATGTCATACCGCCGCACCAATGCCTGCGGAATATCTGCACAGGAGTCCGTCAACAGCGCAATTTTTTGTTTATTGATCATCTCATTCTCCTTTTACAGATCTTCACCTGCACTCCAGTTAATCAAATGCGGCGAGAGTTTGGGTTCATTTTGCCCCGGCTGCGCCACTTTCACACCAAAAAAATCATACCACTGTCCACATGCGTCACATTGCCATGCAGTCGCTTGGGTTTCATCCATGATATAAATTTCATTTCCACATTCGCAGGTTAAAATCGTCATGCCGTTTCCCTTCTTTTCATATGCTTCGATGTTCTATCCGGCTGATGCTTATAGAATACGTATAGTATAGCATACCCCCTACAAGAAGTCGAACCTATTTATTCCTATTTTCGGATATATTCGCTCTTTTTCAGCATTTTTATCCAGAAAGCAGCACAAGGCCCGGCCGCTTAAGCAGCCGGGCCGTTTTCGCAGACAGGCACTTGCGTTGCCCGCATGCATTTAGGTCGGAATATCGCCGTTTCGAGTCACCGTTGCAGAAATGTTACTATATAAAAAGCCGTTGGCTGTGCTGACGACTTGCAGCGTTGCCGGGACAGACGAAACGGTAAACGGAACAGTAAACGACTGATTGACAACATCGTTGGTATTGGTAAAATTGTGCTGCGCCGCGGCGCCCGGCAACCCTGTACCGTTGAGCTGAGCAACCGTACTGAGGTTGAGCGGAAAACTCACGCTTTTCGCCGGAGCAAAGCCACCATTGAATGCAAGGGTATAAACACCCGGTTGATTGATCGTAAAGGTGGGGCTATTTGCCGTATGACTCACGGCATTGCCATAAGATTGCGCATTCCGATCAAACAGCAACGACGTCTGGCCGGTACCGGGTTGCGGCGGCGTGGAATAGGCGGATAACAACTGAACATCCGTGCCAGGACCCGTCGGGCCGGTTGCACCGGTCGGGCCTGTCGGACCAGTCGGACCGCTCGGGCCAGTCGGACCAGTTGCACCGCTCGGACCAGTTGGGCCGGTTGGGCCGGTCGGACCTGTCGGGCCAGTCGGACCGGTCAGGCCACTCGGGCCGGTCGGACCGCTCGGGCCTGTCGGACCAGTCGGGCCGGTTGCGCCGCTCGGGCCTGTCGGACCAGTCGGGCCGGTTGCGCCGCTCGGGCCTGTC
>NZ_CAWVCU010000030.1:0-18014 GCF_963927765.1 uncultured Agathobaculum sp.
CGACCTTGCGCAGCGCGTATTGCCGCAGATCGTCGTCAATTTTCATTTTTCTCTCGACGATGGTAAACTTCATAACATCATCTCCTATCGGGCAGAATGCCCAAGATACTTTGGCGTTGCCGTCCGCCGATGGCTGCGGCCGCCATATGGGGTTTTGCTATATTCAGTATACCACGCCTTCGGGCAAAATGTCCAATCTATTTTACGCAAGTTCACAAATTGTTCAGCAGTTTCCCTAACCGTTCCTCAAATCTCGCCCTCTGCATGGCGCGTGACATGGCAGGAGATATTCACCACGCACGGCAGGCCTGCGATATGCGTGCCGAACGGCTCGATCGCACAGGAAAGCGCGGTCACTGTGCCGCCGAGTCCCTGCGGGCCGACGCCCGAGGCATTGACCTTGTCCAGAATCGCCTGCTCCATTTCCGCATACAGCGGATCGGCGTTGTGTTCTCCCACCGGACGCAGCAGCGCGCGCTTGGCCAAGAACGCCGCCTTATCGCTCGTGCCGCCCAAACCTACGCCGATCACGATCGGCGGGCAGGGGTTCGAGCCTGCGTTGATGCAGGCATCCGCAATGAAATCCACGATCTGCTCTTTGGTCGCAGCGGGCGTGAACATCTTCATCGCGCTCATATTCTCCGAACCGAACCCCTTGGGCGCAACCGTAATGCGCACCTTGTCACCCGGCACGATCGAGGTATACAGCACACACGGGGTGTTGTCGTTCGTATTCTCGCGGCGCAGCGGATCGCCCACGACGGACAGGCGCAGATAACCGTCGATATAGCCGCGGCGCACACCCTCGGTCGCCGCGTCCTCAAATGCGCCGCCCGTCAGGTGCACGTCCTGTCCGACCTCGGCAAACACGATCGCCATGCCGGTGTCCTGACAGACCGGCACATCGTTTTCGCGCGCCAAATCGCAGTTTGCGATCATCTCACCGAAAATCTCCCTGCCCAGCGGCGACTGCTCAGCCTGCTGGCCGTCCACGAACGCCTGCCGCAGATCAGCGGGCAGGTAATAGTTTGCGTCGATGCACAGCTGCCGCACCAGCTTTGTTACTTCCGAAACGTCGATCGTTCTCATGTTGTCCTCCTGTATTCCAGTGCGCCGTTTACCCAAACGGCCTGCACTTGAGTTGCAAAATCCAGCGGGTCGCCGCTCCACAGCACGCAGTCTGCATCCAACCCAACCTGCAAGCTGCCGATACGCTGCGCCATGCCCGCAATCTGCGCCGGCACCGACGTGACCGCGCGCAGCGCATCGGTTTTATCCATCCCCGCGCGCACGGCAAGCATCAGCGCCATCGGCAGAAGCCGCAGCGGAATCTCCGGGTGATCGACCGTGATGGCGGTCGGGATGCCCGCGCGGGCAAGAATCCCCGGTGCTGCATCGGTCAGGTTGCGCAATTCCGGCTTGGAGCGATCGGTCATATACGGCCCGCTCACGACCGGCACGCCCTCCGCCGCCAGCAAATCGGCCACCAAATGCGCTTCCGTGCCGTGCACAATGACCGGCTTGATAGCAAACTCCTTGGCAATACGCAGCGCGGTAAAGATATCGTCCGCACGGTGGGCATGGAAATGCGCCTCGATCTTACCCCAGAGCAGCGGCAGAAGCGCCTCCAGCTTTGCGTCGTAGTCCGGCCCGTCGTCCTCCGGGTCACTCTCAGCACGCTCTTTCCGCGCCAAATACTCCTTGGCCTTATATAACTGCTCCCGCATCAGCGCAGCCGTCGCCATGCGGGTGACCGGGCTTTCATCCTTATCGTGATAGACTGACTTCGGGTTTTCTCCGAGCGCAAATTTGATCGCCAGCGGCGCTTTGAGCACCATATCGTCCACCCGACGTCCCGCTGTTTTGATGAGCGCAATCTGCCCGCCGATTGGGTTCGCGCTGCCCGGGCTGACCGCCGTCGCGGTCACACCGGCCTCGACCGCTTCGCAGAACGCGCGGTCCATCGGATTGATGCCGTCGATCGCGCGCAGATGCGGCGTGACGGGATCGGTGTCCTCGTTGCCGTCCGCGCCCTCGAAGCCCAGCCCGTCCTCATACAGACCGAGATGGGAATGAATGTCGATCAAACCGGGTGTCAAAACACCGCCCGCGCCATCGAACACCTGCTCGCAGTCCGGTGGTGCCTGCGTGCCTGTGGCGACGATTTTCCCATCCTCGATGAGTACCCAGCCGGAAAAGCGCGTATCCGCCTCGTCCATCGTCCAAACGGTTACATTTTTGATCAGCAGTTGTTTCATGAAAACCTCTTTGAAAAAAGCATTGACATAACTGGCAAAATATGGTATATTAACCATGGCAGTTGAAAAGCTGCCATGCACCGTTCATATCTTTATCCCCACAATCCTACTTTTGGCGCTCTTCCGCGAGGAAGGGCGCATTTTTTGCGTGTTTCCGCAAAATCTGTCGGATACTGCGGGATAAAAACAAAACCGAGGTCGCCCTCGGTTTTTCTGTTTATCTGCGGCGACGCGAACCGTTTTTACGGTCGGTCGCATGACGAACATCCGCCTGACGGCTTTCGCTGTCCGACATAAACGCCTTCAATTTATCCTCGAAGCTCATCGTCGCAGGGTCCTTCGGCTGCTGTGCCGCACGCCCGCGCGGTGCAGCGGAACGCTGCTGAAAACGCGGTTGACGGGCCGCAAAACCGCCTGACCGCTCCGGCCGCTGCTCCTGTGGCTGCGCTTTCTTGATCGACAGGTTGATGCGTCCGGCCTGGTCAATGTTGATGATCTTGACCTTGACCGTCTGCCCTTCCTGCAGAAAATCTTTGATATCGTTGACAAAGCTGGACGCAACCTCAGAGATATGCACCATGCCCGACTTGCCCTCCGGCAACGCAACGAACGCGCCGAATTTGGTAATGCCCGTTACCTTACCTTCTACAATCGTTCCCACTGCCAAATCCATATAAGTTTTTTTGCCTCCGTTAATCTTTTCCCTTTTACCGGCTGGAGGTGTCCACAAAAACACGTTCCCCGGGTTCCGCATAGCTCAGCTCCGAACGGGCCAGTTCGCCGATGTCCTCTTCAGTAATGCCGTTCTGCATTTCCTGCCGCAGCTGCTCGTTGGCTTCCTCATATTCCAGCACCTGCTGGCTCAGGGAGTCGAGCTCTGCCCGTTTATCCGCGATCTGCGATTGCAGCCGAACGATTGTGACCACCGCATAAAGCAAAAACGCCAGCATCGCTATTTTTACCACAACCGGCATTTTCCGCTTTGACACTGTTATCTCACCTCGTACTGTCTGTCCGCGTCAAACTGATCTGAATTTTATTTTATACCTTTCCCACGAAAAATGGAAGAGGGTTTTGCAAACTTTTTCGCGAAAAATCGAATTTTCCCCACCAGCGGGCTTTGCCGCCAGCGCTGCCGGATGGTCCGGCCCAGCCAGCAGAGACCGGCGATCAACTGTACAATTCCCCGCAGCACGCCCTCGAGCACGGCAAGCACAGCAGCGCTGATCAGCTGAAAATACAAAACCGCGCCGCCGGCCGCGCCGGCCAGCACAAAATAGCGGCTCTGCCCCATCGCAAACAGCAGATTAAATTCGAAGAGTGCCGCCAGCAGCACCAGCCAGAACAATGCGTCGCACACCGCCGTCGCCAGCCATCCAAACCCGAACACCCGCCTCGGCGCGCGCAGCAGGTCATACACCGCGCCGATGCCCACGCCCAGCAGAATGCTTTGCAGAAACAGCCGCAGCTGCTCCTGATTGGAAAATACCTCCATGCCGTTTCACCCGCCGAACAGCCGTTTGAACCAGCTGCCGCGCGGCTGCACACTGTCGTCATATTCGATCAACCCGATCTCACCTTCCACGATCAGTTCCCCAGTCTCCAGCTGCAGCCGCTCGACATGCAGTCCCTGCCCCCGCACGACGACCATCCCGCGCACGGTTTCCAGCAGCACCTGTTCTTCGTCAAAGCTCTGCACATCCAAAACACCGGAAATGGACAGCTTCTCCCGCCCTTCCAGAATGATATTGTGCGGCATTTCCCTGTTGCGATCTTCGGATGCCATCAGCCATTCCCTCCCTGCAAAAAAACATCCCGCTCCCTTCATCCTATGAAGGGGCGGGATGTTTTAGCACCAAATCAGGAAATCTCCCGATACATAGCGGCTGCGTCTGCCTTGAGGGCATGCTCTGCGATGGCAAGCACCTCCACCTTCATGGTGCGCTGGCCGAACGCAATTTCAATGATGTCACCCATTTTGACCTGATACGAAGCCTTGGCAGGCTTGCCGTTGACCGTGATACGCGCAGCATCACACGCATCGTTCGCCACGGTACGGCGCTTAATCAGGCGGGAGACCTTGAGGTATTTATCCAGTCTCACGTTACTTGTTATCCACCTTATCCTTGAGAGTCTTGCTGGGCTTAAAGACCGGCGTGATCGCGGCAGCGATCTCGATCTCTTCACCCGTGCGCGGGTTATGCCCCGTGCGTGCCGCGCGCTGCTTGGTTTCAAACGAACCAAAGCCGCCGATCTGCACCTTATCGCCGGCAGCAAGCGCATCGCCGATGGCTGCAAACAGCGCGTCCATCGTTTTTTCCGTATCCTTTTTCGACAATCCGGTTTTGTCCGCAATCAGCGTGACAAAATCTCCTTTCTTCATGCCGTATTCCTCCGTTCTTTATTCCGCTGCTTTCGCTTTGGTCCAAAGCGCGTCTAATTCCTCCAGCGACAAATCAGACAGCGTCTTTTCCTCCTCATGCGCCTGCCGTTCCATCGACGCAAAGCGGCTGATGAATTTGTCGCATGTTTTTTCCAGCGCGCGCTCCGGGTCGACCTTCAAGTGCCGCGCGACGTTGACCATCGCAAACAGCAGATCGCCCAATTCCTCTTCCACGTCGCCGCTGCCGTTCATCGCCTGCTGCAATTCCGCTGTCTCTTCTTCGACCTTATCCAGTGCGCCCTGCACGTTTTCCCAGTCAAAGCCGACCTTTGCCGCTTTCTTTTGCAGCTTTTCCGCGCGGATCAATCCGGGCAGGCTGCGCGCCACGCTGTCGAGCGCAGAGGTGTCGGTCTCCTGATGCTTTTCCACACGCTTGAGCGCATCCCAGTTGCGCAAAATCTCCTCGGAAGAGCCGACCTCGACCGATCCGAAGATGTGCGGATGCCGGAAGATCAGCTTTTTGCACACGCCGTCCGCAACGTCTCCGATGTCGAATACGCCCTTCTCCTTTTCCATCTGCGTATGGAACACGACTTGCAGCAGCACATCGCCCAGTTCTTCCTTCAAATGCTCCGCATCCTGCTCATCGATCGCCTCACAGACCTCGTAGGTTTCCTCGATAAAGTTGCGGCGGATGGACTGGTGATCCTGCTCCCGATCCCACATGCAGCCATCCGGCGCACGCAGGATTTCCATGATCCGCAGCAGATCCTCAAACTCATATTTATCTTTTTGCTGAAAATCAACCATTTTTCGCACTTCCCGCTCACTTCAAATGTAGTATATTGGCAATTTTTTCGCCCTTCGGCAGCAACAGCACATCCTCGCGCTCCACGGCGCGCAGCAGCAGCAGCAAAACGACATACACCACCGCTGCAACTGCAATTGCGATCAATGTTGCCAGCTTATCCAAAAGCGTACCCGGCGCCGTATCCAGCACACGCAGCAGCACCGTATGGCTGAGATAGGTTGCCGCTCCCATGCCGATTGTAGCCGCGAGCGGCCGCCCTACTGTTTTGCCGAGCGGCGGCAGCGCATGCGACAGCCGCGCAATATGGAACAGATTGAGCAGCGCAATCAGCCAGTAGCACACTGCCGTGCTGATCGGTGCGCCCAGAATACCAAACTCCGGATTGCCGATCAGATAATAATCGCCCAGCATCTTGACCACCGCGCCCAAGAACATGGAGATCAGCGGCAAATCAATGCGCCCGAACGCCTGCAAAGTGGCGTTCGTCACCGCAACCAGCGCCACCGCCGGCACAGCAAAGCCCAGCATCGCCATAAGCGGGCCGCCCTGCTCGGATACGCCCACCGAATAGAACATCCGCAGGATCGGGCTGGACAGCAACAGGAATCCCGCACCTGCCGGCAGCGTGATAATCATAGTCAAACGCATAGCCGTTCCCATGGTTTTGGACACCTTAGTAAAGTTCTGCGATGCCCGCGCACTGGCAATAGTAGGTAATACGCTCACCGCAAGCGCTGTAATCAGTGTCTGCGGCAGGTTGAAGAAATTCACCGTACCCGTATAGATGCCGTAGGCGGTCGTTGCCGCCTCAGCTGTCATGCCGACCGCCGGGCTTTGCAGCCGCGCGGCAATCAGTGCCACATCGATCAGGTCAGTCAGGCTCATAACCGCCGAACTGATCGTGATCGGAATGGAAAGCGAAAGCAGCGTTTTGACCAGCTCCCGCGTCGGCCGCACCGCGTCGCTGAGCAGCTGTACCCTCTCACTGCGGCGGCGGCTGATGCCCGCCTGAATCATCATATAACCGGCTGCCACCACTTCGCCCAATGTAACACCCAGCACGGTCAGCGCTGCAACGACCGAATCGTCCATACCGTTCTGTTTGGCATAGTACGCAAGACCCAGACCGGCAAACAGCTTGCCCATCGCCTCGATCACCTGCGAAACCGCGGTCGGCACCATGTTCGCGCGTCCCTGATAATATCCGCGGAATACCGAGATGATGGCGACCATCGCAACGCTCGGCGCAATCGCCATGACTGCCAGCCGCGCATCCGGGTTCTTGATCCAGCCTGCAAACGTACCCGCGCCGAAGAACAGCACTACCGTCGCCAGCACGCCGACTGGCACAAAAATGCCCGCCGCCACGCGCACGATGCGGCGCACCTCACGCTCACGCCCGCAGGCGGTCGCCTCAGCCACCATTTTGGACAGCGCAGCAGGCAGGCCGACCGTCGAGATTATGAGCATCGCGGTATAGATGCGGTATGCCGCGCTGAACAGGCCGAACGCCGGGGACTCCTCCCCGCCGATCATGTTCTGCAGCGGAATCTGGAAAAACGCGCCGATCACTTTTACAATCAGGCTCGCCACCATCAAAATGACCGCGCCTTGGATAAAATTCTGTTTTTTTCGCTGCAAACAATACACGCCCTTTGCTTTTTCTTATATTACCGTATGGCAGGGCGCTCCAAAATATGTGTTCACAGCGCGCCGCCGCAGCCCGAGCAATACGCATCCTCTCGGCTGCATGTTTTGCCGCAGTGCGGGCAGACCACGATCGTCTTCATCCCCGCCAGCTCCTCACGCAAAGCCGCGATCTTCTCCTGCTTTGCGTCTACCGCGGTGATTTTTTCATCCATTTCGTCGTTTGAAACCTCGCTGCCGCGGTGCAGCTCATAAACCATTCGCCCAATCTCCTTGTAGAGCACCTCGCACTCGGTATTGAGATCGAAAATCTGCAAATTGATGCGGGTCGCACCGGCCAGCTCGGTCGCCTTTTTGCCCGCGACATCCGCCGCACGGCCAGCAGCCTTGCCGGTTTTTTCCGCCATCACTTTGATTTTGTCCAGAAACGATTGTACCTTTGCATCCATCGCCCATCGCTCCTTCCACGCGGCTAAAGACCGCCATATTTGGTTTATTATACTTCACACCCTGCCAAAAAGCAAGGTTTTGTGCCTGTTTCAGCCGATAAACTCATGCAGCACCGAATCCTCCGGCAGGAAATCCATATAATCAATCGGCGCCACCTGCCCCAGCACCGCGCCGATCGGCGCAAGATCCGCTGCGGGCAGCGCCTCTGCATACTGCTGCAGCCGCAGCGTCAATTGCTGCATCAGGATGCACAGTTCATACGGCAAAAACGTATCCACCGTCAGGTTAGCCTGCCCACGATACGGCGCGATATACAGACGCTCGCCCCGTCGCACCGAATTCCACTGATGCAGGGTTTCCTCGACCGGGGAGTTGCGGAACAGACTGTCGCGCATGGCGCGGCGCAAAAAGCGCAGCATATATGGCTCCAGCCGTGTTCCCTCTTCGGAGACGACCGCGCTGGCCACCGACAAATACACGCCAGTCGACGCATGCGCCAGATCGCCCATGATAACGGGATTGAACGAATGGATGCCCTCGATGAGCACCACCTCGTCCGGGTCGAGCCGCAGCGTGCGCGCATCTGGAATCGAAGTGCGCGTTTCAAAATCAAACCGCGGCAAACTGATTTCTTGTCCTTCCGCCAGCTGCGCCAGATGCTGACTGAGCAGCGGCAGATTCATGCAGTCCGGGCTTTCCAAATCGGGTACACCGTTTTCCGGGTCGGGCGGAATCTCGTAGGTGCCGACCGTGCGATAATAATCATCCATTGAGATCATCTCGGCATGGATGCCATGCGCTTTCAACGCGCGCGCGATGCGGTCATTGGTCGTGGTCTTGCCCGAAGAGGACGGCCCGTTGATGAGCACGATCGGCTTGTGCGTGCTGTTGCGCGCGATCTCTTCCGCCACGAAAAGCACTTGCTCATGATATTGCTGTTCACAATCCCGGATAAACTCCGCCGCATCATACCGCGCGCGGTGATTGATATATTTGAGCGTGTATTCCGCCATAACCCGTTCCCTCCTTATTGCTTGGGAAATAGTAGCTTGCGTTTGCCATCTGCCAGCCGGTCGGCGGCTCGGATGTACTCGAGCGGATATTTGGGATTGTTCGTCCGCCCAATCCAGCCGGTCGCGCGCTCGACGCGCTTGGACACGCCGCCCGCGCCCAGCGACAAAATGGTCTGCAATTCCTCCATCATGGTCACATTGTAAAAGCATTCGGTATCCGGTTTACACCAGCCGACGTTTTCAAAGCCGCCGGCGGTGAACTTCTGCCGGTACAGATAGTATGGCCCGTACCCCGCCGTTTGCAGCGCTTGCGCCGCGCCGTCCAGCATGCGCGAAACCGTATCACGCTGTGCAGAGGCCGCCGCTTTATCCGTCAAATCTGCGCCGCGCTTGATCGCCAGCGTGTGCACCGTGATATTTTCAGGCGCAAGACCGATCAGCGTGTCGATCGTGCGGGCGAAGCTGTCCGCCGTGTCTCCGGTTAGACCCGCGATCACATCCATGTTGATTGCATCGAAGCCTGCCCGCCGCGCTTCTTGATAGGCGCACAGCACATCTTGTGCGCTGTGCCGCCGTCCGATAGCGGCGAGTACCGCATCCTCCATGGACTGCGGATTGATGCTCACGCGCCCGACGCCTGCCGCCCGCAGCGCCGCCAGTTTTTCCGGCGTAATCGTATCCGGTCGCCCCGCTTCCACAGTATATTCACGGAGTGCGGAAAAATCAAAGCTTTTTTCCAGCACCGCGAGCAGACGCGCCAGCTGTTTTTCGTCCAGCGTAGTCGGCGTGCCGCCGCCGATATACACACTCTGCACCCGCTTGCCCGCCTCGCGCACGAGCGCAGCGGTCTCCTCGATCTCTCGGCACAGCGTATCGAGGTACGGCTCGATCAGATGACCCGACTGCGCGGTCGTGGACGAAACGAACGAGCAGTAATAGCACCGCGACGGACAAAACGGAATGCCGACATAGAGCGAAATATCGTCCGGGCCGATCGCGCGGTCAAGCTCCATCGCAGTCGCCGCCGCACGAATGGTCAGCGCCGTGCGGGCAGGCGAAACATGGAAATGCTCCCGCAGATATTCCGCCGTTTCGCCGCGGCTCATGCCGCGCTCAATGAGTCCGCGCGCGAGCTTTGCCGGACGCACACCAGTCAGACTGCCCCAAACGGGCGGCTGCTGCAGCGCGGGCACGACCGCGTCGTATACAGTCGTTTTGACCAGTTCAGTTACCGTGCGTTTATAGTCGAGCGGCTGCAATCCTGCAACCGACGCACTACGCACACTTTCCCGCACCATACCGTCCAGACAGACGATTGCTTTTGCCTGCGCCTGTCCGTCCGTCTCGGTGAGAATGCTGCGGCACCAATCGCCATCCTCTACCGCATCCACACGCGTCAGCGTAATGGTCGGCAGCAGATGGAACAACATTTCCTCCACGGCATGCTTGAGCGCATGCCCTTCCATGGTATAAACCATCACTTACCGACCGCCTGCAGCATATACGAATTGGCAACACGTTCCTCGGACAAGGTCGAAAGCCCCTCATGTCCGGGCAGCACCTTATAGTCGCCCTCCAGATCGTGCAGACGCTTGAGCGAGTGCAGCATCTGGCTGAAATCGCCTCCCTCAAGGTCGCAGCGGCCGCATTCGTGACGGAACAGTGTGTCACCCGTAAACAGGCAGTCCTCAATCTGAATGACCGACGAGCCGGGCGTGTGTCCCGGGGTGTTCATATAGGTCGCGATCAGGTTGCCAAAGGCGACCTTCGTACCCTCGGTTGCCACAATATCCGGCGTGTCCTCGATATAGCCACGCGCCAGTGCGCGGAACGGGCGCATGTTCTCGTGCTTGAGCAACCACAGGTCTCCCTCCGGCACGACATATTTTGCGCCGGTCTTTTCCAGCACCTCATGCGCGGCGAGAATATGGTCGAAATGCGCATGCGTCAGCAGCACATACTTGACCGTCAGCTTTTCCTCCGCCACAGCATGAAGGATTGAGGGCGCGTTGTCGCCCGGGTCGATCACCGCGGCCTCACAGCTGTTTTCGTCATAAACAATATAGCAATTGGTAGCTACCGCACCAACGCAAAGCTGCATGATTTTCATAAGCATGATCTCCTTTCCGTCACCGCATCTGCGCGGTGTCCATCCACAGGGTAACCGGGCCATCGTTGAGCAGATCGACCTTCATATCCGCGCCGAACTCACCGGTCTCGACCGGCAGGCCGCTCTCGCGGCAGCGCGCAATAAACGCTTCGTAGAGCGGAATCGCGGTCTCCGGCCGCGCCGCCGCGGTAAAGCTCGGGCGGTTGCCCTTTTTGCAGTCGCCGTACAGCGTAAACTGCGATACGACCAGAATCCCGCCGCCGACGTCGGCAAGCGACCGGTTCATTTTATCATTTTCATCGGTGAACACACGGAGTTTGACCGTTTTATCGGCCAGATAAACCGCGTCATCCACCGTATCTCCGTCCGTGATACCGAGCAGGACGAGAAAGCCTTGCCCGATTTGCCCGCGCACTGCGCCGTCGATCGTGACCGACGCACGCGACACACGCTGAATCAGTGCCCGCATAGTTTCCCTCATTTCCGGCGCGACTGCCGCGCCCTCCTTATTTGGAAAAGGGGCTGCGACAGCACGCAGCCCCTTTCGCTCTTTCATTTTAGCACAGCTTCGAGCCGGCTTCAATCGCATCATCGAGCATGAGCAGATTGAGTTTGCCGTCCTTCTCGGCGGACAGCAGCATACCGTTCGACTCCTGCCCCATCATCTTGCGCGGCGGCAGGTTGGTGACGGCAACAACCGTCTTGCCGACGAGGTCTTCCGCCTTGTAGTACTTCGCGATGCCGGACAGGATCTGGCGCGGCGTGCCCGAACCGTCGTCCAGCTGGAATTTCAGAAGCTTCTCGCTCTTCTTGACGTTCTCGCAGGCCAGCACCTTGCACACGGTCATATCGACCTTGCAGAAGTCGTCAAACGGAATATCCGGCAGGAAGGTGACAGCCGGCTTTTCCGGCTCCATCTGCGCCTTCTTCTCCTCCTCAATCTCGGCCAGCTTCTTCGGGATGTCGATGCGCTCGAACAGAATGGACGCTTCGCCCACCGATGCGCCCGCGGTCATGCCGCCGAACGCTGCAAGGCTCTCGACGCCCTTGTCCTCGGTGCCCAGCTGCGCGAAGATCTTGTCCGCCGTCTCCGGCAGGTACGGGCGCAGCATGGTCGCCGCAAAGCGGATGGATTCAAGCAGGTTGTACAGCACCGTGCCCAGACGGCCCTTCTTGGCTTCGTCCTTCGCGAGCGCCCACGGCATGGTCTCGTCGATATACTTGTTCGAGCGGCGCAGCAGCGCAAACACCTCATCGATCGCGTCCGCAACGTGCAGGTCGGCCATGCGCTTTTCAACCGCAGCAGGCAGGCCAAGCGCAACTGCCTTCAGCTCGTCATCCACCGGCTCGGCATCCGCCGGAGCAGGCACGATACCGTCAAAATACTTTTTGGTCATCGCAATCGTGCGATTGACCAGATTACCCAGTACGTTTGCAAGCTCCGAGTTGATACGCTCGCAGATCAGCTCATAGGAGATCACGCCGTCGTTGGCAAACGGCATCTCATGCAGCACATAGTAGCGCACCGCGTCAACACCGAACAGACGCACCAGATCGTCTGCATAAATCACGTTGCCGAGCGACTTGGACATCTTGCCCTCGCCCACGAGCAGCCACGGGTGACCGAATACCTGCTTGGGCAGCGGCTCGCCCAGTGCCATCAGGAAGATCGGCCAGTAAATCGTGTGGAAACGAATGATATCCTTGCCGATGAGATGCACGTCGGCCGGCCAGAACTTCTTGTAATGCTCGTCATGGTTGCCGTCCGGATCATAGCCGCAGAAGGTGATATAGTTGGTCAGCGCGTCCAGCCACACATACACAACGTGGCCGGGGTCGAAATCAACTGGGATACCCCACGAGAACGAGGTGCGCGATACGCACAGGTCTTGCAGGCCGGGCTTCAAGAAGTTGTTGACCATCTCGTTCTTGCGGCTCTCAGGCTGGATAAACTCCGGATGCTCCTCGATGTGCTTCATCAGACGATCGGCATACTTGCTCATGCGGAAGAAGTAAGCCTCCTCCTCCGCATCCACGACCGGGCGGCCGCAGTCCGGGCAGCAGCCATCCTTGAGCTGGCTCTCGGTCCAGAAGGACTCGCAGGGCTTGCAGTACTTGCCCTTATAGCTGCCCTTGTAGATATCGCCCTGATCGTACAGCTTCTTGAAAATCTTCTGCACTTTCTTCTCATGCATCGGGTCGGTCGTGCGGACAAACTTGTCGTAGGTGGTGTTCATCAGGTCCCAGATCTCCTTGACCTGTCCTGCGACATTGTCGACGTGCTGCTGCGGCGTGATGCCCGCAGCCTCCGCCTTTTCCTGAATCTTCTGGCCGTGCTCATCGGTGCCGGTCTGGAAATAAACGTCATAGCCAGTCAGGCGCTTATAGCGCGCGATGGCGTCGGCCAGCACGATCTCATACGTGTTGCCGATATGCGGCTTTGCCGAAGTATAGGCAATCGCCGTCGAGATATAGTAGGGTTTCTTGTCCATCTTTTCCTTCTCCTTTATCCTTAGGTTTGCGAAATTTTATCCGTTTTCATACGCATGTTGGCAAAGAAACAAAAAGCCCTCCTCCCCGAATGAATATCATCCAAGGACGAGAGCAAACCGCTTCCGTGTTACCACCTTGCTTCACGCGCCCCTCGCGGCGGCGCGCCTTAACGGGTACTGCCATACCCCGATCCGATAACGGGAATCTCCCGCCGCAGCCTATGGCGGGCATACCGCCGGTCGGTGCGGTGCTCCGAGGCCATTTTCCACCGCGCCCTTCGCATCCCGCTTGCACCATCCGGGACTCGCTTTGCCGTACTGCGCCGCGTACTTTCCTCTTCATCGCCGTGTTGCCGATATAATGGTTTCATTATAGCATTGCCCGTGAGCACTGTCAAGCGCGCGAAACGGCGGGAAAACCCGCCGTTTCGATCTGCATTTTGGTTTATTGCGGGGTGCCGTCTCCGCCCTGTCCCGGCCAGGAGTCGGTGAAAGAGGTGTCCTGCGGTCCCATGACCGGCGTTATCGGTGTGGAAAGATACTCGTACATGCCGAAGAAGGAAGTCATCTCATAAGCATTCAGGAATGCACCCAGCAGAATCCCAAGGCAAAGCGCCGCGATGAGCGCCGTCACCAGAATTGCAATGCCGGTGCCGCCCTGTACCAGAACCAGACCGGCAACGCCAAGACCGCTGCACAGATAAACAGCGCCCAGCAGCAGGATATACCAACCAATAAAGCTAAGCACAAACACAAACAGCTTGCCGTACTGCCCTTTAAAGGCCGCAGACGCTTCACGCGTTGCATCCCAGACGCTGTGCGTCTCATCGTCGCACAGGATGGCCCAACCCGCGCTGTAAGTCATCACCTTGATCTCGATCGGGATGAGCGCAATGATGTACAGAATATTGAGAACCGTCAACACCACGGAAACACTGTTCGCATTGCCGTTCATCGCCGCGCTGATTGCCAAAGAAAACGCCAGCACCATATACACAATGGTCGGCGCGATCATCCACAGGATCGAGCGGAACGCCAAACAAAATTCCATCTTGATGCCTGCCCATGCCGAACGGAGCGAGGTGAAGGGCTTGAACAGGGTGCTGACACCCGGTTCCTCCCCACGCTGCAATCCCAGATAAAACCGCATCATGCCCAAGGAAAGGGGGCCGCTGATAACGATCATCAGGAACACCACGATCCAAACGGTATTCATGCTCTGTGTCAGTGCCATGCTGAGCATATACTCATCGGTGTATCCCGCCATCACCATGGCAAACACCCGGCCGAACATCGACAGATACATCATCAGGAACAGCAGCACAAACGGCACTGCATACAAAAAGTTGATGCCAATACAGCGTCCCAGATTGTTCATCACCCGTCCCTTACAGGCTTTCTTGATCTCTTTGCGCGTCTGCGCGGTAAACTCTTGTTTCATCCGTCATCCTCCTACCGATGCTGATATTTGATGTTATGAAGCCGCCTGCGTTTGCTAGCTTGCCGTTTCCGTTGCGCTGTCCCCGGTCGAGCCGGATGCTCCATCCGACGCGGTCTCTCCGCTGCTCGTTTCGTTTCCTCCGGTCGATGGGGTTTGCGTCGTAGTGGGTGCCGGCTGCTTGGTTCCGACATACACGATCTTATCACGCTTGACATAGTTGGACGTATTGGCCAGCACCTCGGTTGTTTTTCCGTTTTCTGTAATCACCTTGTAGGTGCGTGTGGAATAGCCGGTGATCGGGGTCGTATCAACACGCGTCTGTCCAACCATCATCGAGCTGTCCTTTTTCTCGATTGTCTGTGGAGAATAGGTTTCCAGCACCTCGGTACGGGTTTCCACCGTTTTGTCGCTGGTCTTGGTGCCAACGATGGTCATAATCATCTTGCCATCTGTTTGCTCAGCCAAAATCTTGATGGGGTAATCCGTATTGTTTTTGAACCGGAAATCCAAATTGCCGTAATCCACGGTTGCGTCCTCTCCGAGCGGCGTATACGCCACGGTAAAGGAATGGTTATGCCGCTCGGTGACCTCCAGATCCGCGCGCAGCACCGCCATATACAGTGTAGACGAAGGCTGGCACACGCCGCCGCCAAACTCATCGACAACCTGCCCGTTGACGTAAGCGCCTGCCGGCTTGTAGCCACGCGCTTCGGTGCGCTCTCCGACGACCGTGTTATACGAAAACTCATCGCCCGGATTGAGGATTGTACCGTTGATGGATGCCGCCGCCAACCGGACATTGTTGGTGCGTGCGGTATTGCTCTCATCCAGTGAGGTCGAGGTCTGCGCGAGCGTATCCTTGAACAGCTTGGTCTTAAGATCCTCCGCTGTCACCTTCGCAGCCGTTGTGGTGATGGGAATGGTATAGCTTTCCGCCGAGCCGTCCCCGATGATGCTTCTCGCCTCTTCCACGTCAAACTGCACGCCGACCTTTTCCGGAATGATGGTTTTGCCATCCTCCTTGCTGACCGTCGCGCTGACCGGATCGCCAATCGTCTCTTCCGCGATTTTGTCGATATCAATGGCCGGAGCATCGGTCAGCTCAGTCGACACCTCATAGGGTTCAAAATCCATCAGGCGGATCTTTTCCTCCAGCAGCGACCGCACGGCATCCGTATCAAAATTCACGCCCGGCTTGCCTGCATGGATCGTCATCGTGTCCGTGCCGATCTCCCACGTCGGTTCGACCGGCTCAGTCAGCGCCTTGGAAACGATCTCTTCCAGCGCTTCTGTCAGCCCGTCCTCGTCAACCTGTGCGGCGATCTGCGCCTCGTTCATGCCAACCGCCGCTTTCACCACATCCCACATCCGGGCAAACGGGTTGCCCGTTCGGCCCACGGCATAGGCATTTTTTACCGACTGCGTTTCGTCCACGCTTTCCAGCACATCGCGCACCGGAATGTCATACGTCGTGTCATAAATGGTCAGCGACAGCTTCGCATCTTTGTAAAGCGACTCACTTTTACCGGCGACCTGTTTTTCCGCCTCACTCTTCGTCATTGCACCAACCGGAATGGTTCCGACCGTAACACCGGGGAAAACATTCGGATAAAGATAGGTGAAGCCGCACAATGCAACCAGCAGCAGGGCGACCATGCCGCCCGCGATTTTCGCAGCCAGCGGCACACGCATTTGCTTTTTTCCGTTTTGGGAAGCAGCCGTCTTTGCGGTGCGCTTGGCCACATGCGTTCCTTCCTTCTGTTTATTTTTCAGGATGCTCAACTTGTTCTTCCTCTTTTCCGCTATTTATATATGCAGATATGCGAAACATCATACAATTTACCGAAAAAAACAAAAATCAGCATATCCACAGCCATTCGACATGATTCGCCGCTCTTATTATATACTGCAATAGTGGGGGAAGCAATAACAATTCGGTAAAATAAAAAACAAGCCTATTTTTATCCCGCAAACAGCAGAAAGCACCGTCAAAGACGGTGCTTTCTGACAGTTATATAAGCTTTTATACGTTAAAGCGGAAGAGGACCACATCTCCGTCCTGCATCACATATTCCTTGCCCTCCGAACGAACCAGACCCTTTTCCCTTGCTGCTGCAAGCGAACCGAGTTCAATCAGGTCCTTATACTGGATCACTTCCGCGCGGATAAAGCCGCGTTCAAAGTCCGAATGGATTTTACCAGCTGCCTGCGGCGCCTTGGTACCCTTTTCGATCGTCCACGCGCGTACCTCCTGCTCACCCGCGGTCAGATAGCTCATCAGGCCAAGCAGGTCATAGCAGACCTTAATCAGACGGTCGAGGCCGGATTCATGCAGCCCCAGCTCGGACAGGAACATTTCCTTTTCCTCTGCGTCCATCCCGGCGATATCCTCTTCCAGCTTTGCGCAGATCGGCAGCACCATTGCGCCCTCTGCGTCCGCAATTTTCTGCACGGCCGCCAAGCGCTCATTTTCGGTTTTATCGCCAGTGAAACCCGCCTCGTCCATATTGGCGGCATAGATCACCTTTTTCGCGGACAGCAGATCGCTTTCCCCGATCACGCGCTGTACGTCATCATCGTCGGCAAAGCCTTCAAAGGTACGGGCGGTCTTGCCTTCCTCCAGGTGCGCCTTGAGCTTTTCCAGGATATCCACATCCGCCAGCAGCTTCTTGTCCGCCTTGGCGGCCTTGCGCGTACGCTCAAGACGGCGCTCGAGGTGCTCAATGTCCGCGAGGATCAGCTCAAGGTTAATCGTCTCGATGTCGCGCGCGGGGTCGACCGAGCCTTCGACATGCACGATGTTCTCATTTTCAAAGCAGCGCACGACGTGCACGATTGCGTCCACCTCACGGATGTGGGACAGGAACTTGTTGCCCAGTCCCTCTCCCTTGCTCGCGCCGCGGACCAGACCCGCGATATCGACGAACTCAACCACGGCAGGCGTGGTCTTTTTGGCGTTGTACAGCTCGGTCAGCGGCTGCAGGCGCTCGTCCGGCACGGCGACCATGCCCACGTTCGGGTCAATGGTGCAGAAGGGATAGTTTGCACTTTCCGCCCCCGCCTGTGTGATTGCGTTAAACAGTGTGGACTTTCCCACGTTCGGCAGTCCGACGATACCTAATTTCATATATCTCTACATCTCCTTAAAAAATGCTGTATTTACAAGGTTTTTCGCGCTTTGGCGTTTTGGCGGCTACGCCATTTTTACGCCATTTGCGCATCGACTGGTATGAAGTTATATCAACATACGCTGCTAAGTTGAAATTGCTTGACCGCCTGATCCAGCGTTTCATCGGTTACGTGGACATACCGATCCATTGTTGTTTTAATGCTGGCGTGTCCCAGCAGCTTTTGCAGCACTTTCGGCTGCATTCCGCTTTCAATCGCACGGGTTGCGTAGGTATGGCGC
>NZ_CAWVCU010000031.1:0-15900 GCF_963927765.1 uncultured Agathobaculum sp.
TCCTGCAACAGATAGAAACGGAATTTGTTTACAGCAAGGCTGCCGTCTGCAATGCCCCGGACAAAGGGATGGGTCAGATAACCCGCCCATATTTCCCGGGACGCGTCAAGCAGTCTCTCGGTTGTTTGGTTGTTTTTCAAGGTGGTACCCCCAATGAATGACTTGGACTGACGGCAGCTTGCCGGCAGCACTTGTTGTGATTTTTACTTAAATCAGTTGAATTTGGTGTACGTTTGCCAGATCATCGGCCGTCAATAAGCTGACCGCGTCGATCAGGCGTGTGCGAAAGGAAGCGGTGCCCTCCATCTCTTTACGCACTCGTACCTGTGCTTGTTCTCCGCAATGATTCATCACCTCCGCCGCCGCAACAGCGGCCTCAAATAATGTATTTGGATTCGCACCGCAGTACAATGCGGTCAGCGACGTGAGCATGCATCCGGCACCGGTGATCCGGCCCATCAGCTCACTGCCGCCCCGCAGCACTGCAGTGCGTTGTCCATCGGTTATCAGGTCGATCACACCGGTCAGCATGACGACCGCGCCAGTCTGCTGGCTGAACCGACGCAGCCATGCAGCAGAATCGGCAAGGTTTTGCTCGGTCACGCGGTCGAGTGCATCCACCTCCACACCTGCGGCATTTTCCTGCCCCGCTGCAAGGGCGCGAATTTCAGACGCATTGCCGCGAATAACGGACACCAGCCCCTCGGCCAGCAAGCGGCCGCACATTTCGCTGCGCAAGCGACTTGCCCCAGCCGCAACCGGATCAAGCACAACTGGATGCCCCAGCCGCTTAGACACGCGAGCCGCTAACAGCATCGCTTCCTGCGCACGCAGCGCACCCATATTGAGCGCAAGCGCATCAGCATGCGCGGTGATCTCCTCCACCTCACGCTCATCCTGTGCCATGATAGCCGTACCACCTGCCGCAAGGATGATATTTGCGCAATCGTTAATCGTCACATTATTGGTAATCGAATGCACCATCGGACGAACCCGCTGCGCACACGATATGATCTGTTTTATACTTTCTGTCACCGCAGCGCTCCCTCCAACTGGCTAAAAACCTGCGTGCGCTTGAGTGCCGCCAGTACAAAGACCGATATGGCAGCGCCGACCGCAGTCGAGACCAGAAAAGACGGGACAAAGGTGAACAGCGCCGCGGCTTTATTGTTCATCAGTACTACAGCGATCGGATAAGATGCAATACCGCCCAGAACGCCTGTACCGAACACCTCACCGACATACGCAACCGGCAGCTTGGGACACAGCTTATACAGCAAGCCGCACAGCAGCGCACCGATCATAGAACCGGGAAATGCAAGCAGACTGCCAAGTCCCAACAGATTCCGAATCAGCGAAGCGGCAAACGCCATGCCAACCGCATACCAAGGACCGAGCAGCACCGCACCCAGCACATTAACCATGTGCTGCACGGGTGAGCACTTCGCGCCTAATACCGGAATAGAAAACAGGCTGCCAACCACGGCAACTGCGACCAGCAAACCCGCGATGGTCAGCTTACGGATGGATTTCTCTTTCATTTTGCACCCTCCTCCGGAAACAGACGGCAAAAATGATTCAGCGGCCCACAGCCATTTCCAAAGCCGGGGGCATGACGGATGGCATCGGTCACATAGGCTTTGGCACGCTCTACCGCTTCAGGAATATCATATCCCAGCGCCAGATTGGATGCGATTGCCGAGGACAGCGTGCAGCCTGTGCCATGCGTACTGGTGGTATCGAGCTGTACAATCTCATAACGATGGAAGTCCGTCCCGTCATACAGCACGTCCATTGCACCTTCCATATTCTTGCCGCCCTTGACCAGCACATTGCGACAGCCCTTGGCGTGGATGCGACGTGCTGCCTCCTCCATATCCGCGGGCGTGTTGATCTGCATATCCGCAATGTACTGTGCCTCTGGAATATTGGGTGTCAAAATATCCGCAAACGGCAGTATAGTCTCGATCAGTGTGCCGACTGACGCCGGATCCATCAGCGCATCGCCGTTTTTCGCAAACATCACAGGATCGATGACCACATGCTGCGGCTTATACTGCGCAAGCTTGCCTGCGACCGCTTTCATACACGCGGGTGAGGACAACATGCCGATCTTGACTGCATCTGGTACGATATCCTCAAACACCGCGTCGATTTGCTCTTCAATCATTTTGGGACTGATGTCCTGAATGTCGATCACGCGGGCGGTATTTTCCGCAACAACCGACACGATCACGCTCATACCGAACACACCGTGTGCTGCCATCGTCTTCAAATCCGCCTGCACACCTGCACCGCCCGAACAGTCCGAACCAGCGATGGTAAGTACTTTCTTCATTCCCGTTTCCTCCTGTCTTTCTGCATGAAAAAAGGACATCCCGATCAGGATGTCCTTTCGCGT
Organism: uncultured Agathobaculum sp.; assembly: GCF_963927765.1. Lineage (NCBI taxonomy): Bacteria > Bacillati > Bacillota > Clostridia > Eubacteriales > Butyricicoccaceae > Agathobaculum > uncultured Agathobaculum sp. The sequence continues at coordinate 2,402 of NZ_CAWVCU010000031.1, forward strand.
CCGAAAATGACCGCACCTGCGTGCGGCTCCAGCTTGTTCCAGCATCCCTACGTTGGCATTATCCAAATCAGGTAAGGTCGAGGTCGAAACCTCCTCTCAGCCTCCAACGGAAGCTCCCTTGCTTTATATTAAATTAGCACTTGCCGAAACATTTGTCAAGCTTTCTGTCCGCATGCGGCTGCATACGCTGCATCGTCCACTGCCTCCAGCCATTCATTGCTGCCATTCTCCCCCGGCACTTCGACCGCCAGATGCGAGAACCAACTATCCGGCGCAGCACCATGCCAATGCTTGACACCTACCGGAATATTGACCGTATCGCCCGGATGCAGTTCCACTGCGGGCTTGCCCCATTCCTGATAATAGCCCTTGCCAGCTACACAGACAAGGATCTGTCCGCCGCCTTGATCCGCATGATGAATGTGCCAGTTGTTGCGGCATCCCGGTTCGAAAGTTACATTGAAAATACCGACCTGTTCGGTGGAAACCGGCGCGAGATAACTCTGTCCAACAAAATTTTGTGCAAACCCATCATTCGGCGCGCCAATCGGGAATACCATCTCGTTCTGATGAGCCGCTTTACCGTCCACTGCCTGCTCTTCTTCCGTCCAGACCTCTTTTGCCATGCGAAATGCCGCCCATGCCTTGGGCCAGCCTGCATAAAACGCTGCATGCGTCAAAATCTCTGCGATTTCTGTCCGGGTAATGCCGTTCTGCTTAGCTGTGGTCAAATGATATTGGAAGGAAGAATCCACCAATCCCTGCGCCATTAGGCTGACCACCGTCACCAACGAGCGGTCACGCAGCGAAAGCTTATCCTCCCTGTTCCACACCTGGCCAAACAATACATCATCGTTGAGCTCTGCAAATTTCGGGGCAAAGGTACCGAGAGAATCCCGTCCTGCTGTCTGCTTGACTGCCATACTGCAATACTTCCTTTCCTCTTAGATTCTGCTTCCCATTTCAAACGCGGTTTGCAGTGCCGGATGACCTCCGATATCTCCTGCATCTGTCACACCGCCGGCAAACACATTGCCTGCCAGACTCGCCTTTTCAAAACAGCTGATCCAGCCCTGTAAACCATGCACTGCGCCTTCCGGCGTTTCTGGATCATCCTCTGCTGCCGCTGTCAGCAAATAAACATCACGGAAGGCGTAATCCGAAGGAAACAACGGATTTGCCCGATCCAACATGGTTTTCATCTGACCGCTCATACCATAGTAATAGATTGGCGTTGCAAATGCCAACACATCCGCTGCACCCATTTTCTGTACAATCGCATCCGCATCATCCTGTATCACGCAGCGCTGCGTTGTTTGGCAGGACAAGCAGCCCCGGCAAAACCCAATGTTCTTTTCACATAAGTAAACGGTTTCTACCTGATTTCCTGCTTGCGCCGCACCTTTCGCAAATGCTTCGGCAAGGTGGTTAGAATTGCCGTTGCGTCGCGGACTGGATGCCACAATCAGAACTTTTTTGCTCATTTTTGATTCCTCCTGTGCATGCTTGTCTCCTCCTTTCATTATAAGAAGAAAACGATCCAATAGCAAATGCTTATCTTTTTCTATATTACATGCTTGACAAGCATGCATATCATCGGTACACTGTTTGCATCTATTCTTTATTTTATCTCATGGAAAGCGAGGCGGAACATGGAATTTCGGGTTTTAGAATATTTTTTGGCTGTCACGCAGGAGCAAAGCATTTCGGCTGCTGCTGAATATTTGAACCTGACGCAGCCCACCATTTCTCGGCAGTTGAAAGATTTGGAAGATGAACTTGGAAAGCAGCTTCTGGTGCGCGGCAAACGCAACCACAAAATCGGCCTGACTGAAGAAGGTCGTCTGTTCCGCAAACGCGCGCAGGAAATCGTGGATCTTGTGCAGAAAACCGAAAACGAAATCCGGCAATCTGGCCACGGATTGGCTGGTGATATCTTCATTGGCGCAGGTGAAACCGATTCGCTGCGCGCAATTGCCCGAGTGGCACACCTCATCCAAGAACAGTACCCAGATGTGCATTTTCACATTGTCAGCGGCGATAGTCAGGATCTCATCGATCGGCTGGACAAAGGTCTTTTCGACTTTGGCCTGCTGCTTGGCACGACCGACTCCTCCAAATATGAACAATTGGCGCTGCCCATGTTGGATCACTGGGGTGTTTTGATGCGCAGAGATGCCCCACTTGCTGAAAAAGACAGCATCACACCGGAAGACCTGTGGGACAAGCCGCTGATTTTGTCACGTCAAATGATTCATTTCCCCAATTTTCTGCAATGGATACAAAAACCTCTATCAGAACTGCAAATCAGTGCAACCTACAACCTGGCATACAATGCGTCGCTGATGGCGGATGAAAAAATGGGCTATGTGTTGACACTGGATAAGCTCATCAACACCAGCGGTGACAGCAGTCTCTGCTTCCGACCACTCAGCCCGGATATCACGCTCGGTATGTCTCTGGTCTGGAAGAGATACGCAGCTTTATCCAAAGCGGCCGAATACTTTTTGGCACAGCTTCGGGCCAGCATCTCTTAAGCCTGCTTCCATCCATATCGAAACAAAAAAACCGTCTCCTATGGGAGACGGTTTTTCGCTATCATCCGCTCAGTCCAGAATCGTAATGCTTTCGATCACCGGCTGATTTTCCGGCAAGACCGTGCCGTTGCCATCTTCTACTTTCGTATTCTCGCAAATCTCGTCGACGATGTCCATGCCGTCGGTCACATAGCCGAAGCAGGCATACTGTCCGTCCAGATAAGTGCTGTCCTGATGCACGATGAAGAACTGCGACGAAGCACTGTCCATATCCTGCGCACGCGCCATCGAGATTGCGCCACGCGCATGCGATAGGTCGTTTTCTACACCGTTTTCAGAAAATTCACCCTTGATGGTCTGCTCAGACCCGCCAGTACCGTCGCCATTCGGATCGCCGCCCTGCATCATAAAACCGTTGATGATGCGATGAAAGGTCAAGCCGTCATAAAAACCACTTTCCGCGAGATCCATAAAATTCTGCACCGTAATAGGCGCTGCATCACCATCCAGTTCCACTGTGATGGTACCCATGTCCTGAATCTTGATTTCCGCATGATGAATGCCGACATCCGTCGTCTCCGTTTGGGTTTCGTTCTGTGTTGCGTCCGGCTGGTCCTGCTGCGAATTTGCAGCAGTATTGTTCTCCCCTGCGTTGCATCCGCCTAAAATCAGCACCGCTAACATACCACAAATGCCCCAAAAACGCTTGCTCTGTTTCATTATATTGCTCCTTTGTCTTATTTTTGCTATGCTATCACTTTTCTTCCGGCTTTCCATATGCAGAAGAACGCCGCACTGCATTATCCTGAAATCGGAAAAAGTTTGGATGGTGACGCGACTGCGTGTATTCAAACATCACGCCATCGCTATTGTACGTTTGGCTGCTGACAACTGCAAGACAGTTGCAATCACCCATATCCAGATGCTGCAGATCGAGCTGCGTTGCTTTCTCCACTGTCACCACACGCTTACTATTGATGATGGAGATATGCAGCTCGGTTTCCAAATAACGATAGATCGACTGCTCTGCAATCTCGCGCGTCAGTCCCTGCGCCACATCCTGCCGGAAATAGCTGTGGTTGAAGATCAGCGGGCGTCCGTTCAGATAATGCAGACGCTGGATATAATAGAGCGGTGTTCCCTCTGCGAAACCGGTTTTTTCAGCTAACTGCCAATCCGCTGTGACTGGCGAAAACAACAGCACCTTGCTTGCGCCGCGCTGCTGATTACGCTCTGCAGACTCACTGAACGTTTCGATTGTACCCAGTGTGAAAGTGGTCTGCTGGCTCGGCTCAAAAATATTGCGCATGCCCTTCCCCTGCATGGTCTGCACATATCCAGCACGCACCAGTTCCCCTATGGCACGACGCAGCGTGTTGCGAGAACACCCCAGTTCAGCGATTAGCGTATGTTCGCTGGGTAGCATTTCCTGCGGCGGATATGTACCGGATTCAATTTTCTCTTTTAAAATCTGATACAGCTGTTCATATTTTGCCTTCGGCATGGGACACCTCTCTGCAGTATAAACTGATTTTATTATTATATCACACGCACTGCACTTATAAAACCTTATGGCTCAAAATTTCAAAATGCTTCCCTATCGCGGAAATGCATCAGCTTTTTGCACGAATTAAGTTTATTTCAACCGTCATTTTACCCATTTCACTCGTCAGAAGCCATAAAAATTTTTTGAATTTTTTGTTAAATAATAGACTTGTTTTCCCATTCATAAAGCAGTATCCTATCATCAAGAAAAACTTGTTTGAACAAGTTAATCAAACGAAAAATACGGGAGGAAGATTCATGGGAAAATACCAGCAGGACGTCCAAACGCTGCTCGATAAGATCGGCGGAAAAAAGAACATTCAGGCGGTATCACACTGCATGACACGCATGCGTTTCGTACTGGTTGATCCAAAAAAAGCGGATGAAAAAGCAATCGAAGCCATCCCCAGCGTGAAAGGCACATTCACACAGGCTGGGCAATATCAGGTCATCATCGGCAATGACGTAGCCAATTTTTATCAGGAATTCACTAAGTTTGCCGGTATTGAAGGCGTGAGCAAGGACGCGGTCAAGAATGCGGCCAAATCCAACCAGAATCCCCTTCAGCGTATCATGGGCGCGCTGGGCGAGATCTTTGCCCCCATCATCCCAGCGCTCATCTGCGGCGGTCTTGTGCTCGGTTTCCGCAACATCATCGGTGAAGTCGATCTTCTCAACGGCGGTACCCAGTCTCTGGCCGATGTTTCCCAGTTCTGGGCGGGTATGTACAGCTTCTTGTGGCTGATCGGTGAAGCAATCTTCCACTTCCTGCCCGTAGGCATCACTTGGTCGATCACCAAAAAGATGGGGACGACCCAGATCCTCGGCATTGTGCTCGGCCTGACGCTGATCTCCCCGCAGCTGCTCAACGCATTCTCTGTTGCCACCACCCCAGCCAGCGAAATCCCGGTTTGGGACTTCGGTTTTGCGCAGGTGCAGATGATCGGCTATCAGGGGCAGGTCGTCGCCGCCATTTTAGCTGGTTTTGTGCTGGTCTACTTAGAAAAGTTTTTCAAAAAAATCTGTCCCGAAGTCATCAGTATGGTCGTTGTGCCGTTCTGTGCACTCGTCCCTGCGGTACTGATTGCGCATACGGTCGTCGGCCCGATTGGCTGGAAGATCGGTGACTTCATCGCAAATATCGTCAACATGGGTCTGGCATCGAACTTCAAACTGATCTTTGCGGCACTGTTCGGCCTGCTCTATGCGCCTATTGTTATGACTGGCCTGCACCACATGACCAACGCCATCGACTCCCAGTTGGTCAACACCTACGGCGGCACCAACCTCTGGCCGATGATCGCACTGTCCAATATCGCACAAGGCTCGGCGGTACTTGCCATGTCCATCCTGCAAAAACGCAATGAGCGCGCACAGCAGGTCAACATTCCGGCATGCATCTCCTGCTATCTGGGGGTTACCGAACCGGCTCTGTTCGGTGTCAACCTGAAATACGGTTTCCCGCTGATTTGCGGCATGATCGGCTCAGCCTGCGCGGCAATGATCTCGATTGGCACGGGCGTTACCGCAATCAGCATTGGTGTCGGCGGCTTGCCGGGTATCCTGTCCATCTATCCTGAATACTGGGTCAACTTCCTGCTGGCGATGGCCACCGCAATCATTGTTCCTTTTGTACTGACCTACATCGTCGGCAGCCGCAAGCTGTCCCAAGAAGACCGCGTGATGGAATCTGCCCCGACGGTACCCGCTGTGGAGGAAGCTACTCCGGCAGCAGTTGAAGCACCGACATCATCCTCTTCCATCACACTCAAAGCAATCTGCGACGGCCGCACCCTGCCGCTCTCTAAGGTGCCGGACGACGTATTCTCCAAGGGCATCATGGGCGAAGGCATGGCCTTTGAGCCGACAGGCGATACCATCTACGCACCGGCAGACGCCAAGGTTTCGGTTGTCATGGAGGACAGCCGCCACGCCTGCGGTTTGGCACTCGCAGACGGCACAGAACTTCTCATCCACATTGGCGTAGACACGGTTGACATGAATGGCGACGGTTTCACCCTGTTCGTCCACGAAGACGATACAGTCAAAGCAGGCGATAAGCTCATCACCTTCTCCCCCGATAAGATTGCAGCAGCAGGTCATCCGAAAACCACCATATTCATCGTTACCGAGCCGGCTGGTCACAGCAATATGACGTTCCATACGGGTATTGAAACCAAGCACGGCGAGACGATTGCCGCTGAACTTACCTGAGACAGGAGGACAAACGCATATGTTTGATTTTAGAAAAAGTGTCGTCTATCAGTGTTACTTTAAGTCCTTTTTCGACTCGGACGGTGACGGCGTGGGTGATCTGGGCGGCGTCACTGCCAAGCTCGGCTACCTCAAAAAGCTGGGCGTTGATTACATTTGGCTCAACCCGTTTTTCCCCTCTCCGCAGCGCGACAATGGCTACGACGTGGCCGATTACTGTGCAGTTGACCCGCGCTTTGGTACGATGGCAGACTTTGAAACACTGTCCCAAGAAGCTGCAAAGCGCGGCATCCGCCTGATGCTCGACATGGTGTTCAACCACACCTCGACCGAACACGAGTGGTTCCAGAAAGCCATGGCAGGCGATAAGGAATACGAGAATTTCTATATCTGGCGCGAAGGCGGTGCGGACGGTACCCCCCCCAACAACTGGGAAAGCAAATTCGGCGGCAGTGCATGGCAGTATGTACCGGAAAAGGGAAAATGGTATTTGCATCTGTTCGACCCGACACAGGCCGACCTGAACTGGGAAAATCCGCGTGTGCGTAAGGAACTGCAAAACGTCATCCGCTTCTGGATGGACAAGGGTGTCAAAGGCTTCCGCTTCGATGTTGTCAACCTCATCAGCAAGGGCTCTTATGAATCCGACTACGAGGGCGACGGCCGCCGCTTCTACACCGACGGCCCACGCATCCACGAGTTCCTGCAGGAGCTGAGCGCTGCAACCTTCGGCACGGACGCTGAGATCATCACAGTCGGTGAGATGAGCAGCACAAGCATGGAAAACTGCTACCGCTACGCGGGTGCAGACACCGGTGAACTGAGCATGGTGTTCTCGTTTCACCACCTCAAGGTCGATTTTGTCGGCAATGAAAAGTGGGTGTTAGTGCCGTTCGACTTCGGCAAGCTCAAGAACATCTTGTTTTCATGGCAAACCGGCATGAGCGACCACAACGCTTGGAATGCCGTGTTCTGGTGCAACCACGACCAGCCCCGCGTCGTCTCTCGCTTTGGCGATGAGGGTGAATACTGGGCGGAATCCGCCAAGATGCTCGGCACAGTCGTGCACTGCCTGCGCGGCACGCCCTATGTCTATCAGGGCGAAGAAATCGGTATGACCAATGCGGGTTTTACCTCGCTCGACCAATACCGCGACGTGGAAAGCATCAACCACTATCACATCCTGCGCGCACGCGGTCTGCATGAGGACAGCGTATACGACATTCTGCGCGTCCACTCCCGCGACAACAGCCGCACTCCTATGCAGTGGGATGCAAGCGAAAACAGCGGTTTTACCACGGCTGAGCCTTGGCTAAGCGTCAACCCCAACCACACACGCATCAATGCCGCGGCGCAGGTAAATGATCCGAATTCGGTATTCGCACATTATCAAAAACTGATTGCGCTTCGCAAGCAATATGATGTGATCGCATACGGTGATTTTGCTCCGCTGGATGAAACGCATCCATCCGTTCTGGCATATACCAGACGCTTTAACGGTGAACAACTCGTTGTTATCAACAACTTCTATCGGGCAGAAGTCGATTGGAGCTGTCCGGTCAACCTCGATGGTTTTACCTGCCTGATCTCTAACTATGCAGATTCGTCTGTGCAGAATAAGCTGCACCTGCGTCCTTATGAATCTCTGGTTCTGTACCGCGCAGCAAAATAACAACCTGACACAAAAGCAAAAGCAGCGTCAAACCGCCTGCTGCTTTTGCTTTTGCCGATACTCTATCGTCTACCGACCGACGTATCATGAAATATTACAGGATATTATTACAGGATATTATTTGAAAAAAAGCTTGTTTTTTTGATTTCCACATGATATAATAACAAAGCACTGTGCAGAGCAGGCAATAAAATGCAGCGGTATCGAAGTGGTCATAACGGGGCTGACTCGAAATCAGTTTGCCGGCAACGGCACGTGGGTTCGAATCCCACCCGCTGCGCCAAAGCAAAACAGCAACCATATTGGTTGCTGTTTTTTTTGTATTTCCCTATTTTATTCAGAAGAGATATCCTCGCGCAAACGCGCCTTCAATGCACTGTACCTACGCCCTTTCTGGTTATTTCCAACCATATACGCCACTACATCCGGACTGCCTACTATCACCAGCAGCTGCTTGGCCCGGGTAATTGCCGTGTATAAAATATTGCGTGTCAGCAACCGGCGCGGTAAGGCATCGGACAGTGCCAGCACAACTGCATCAAACTCGCTTCCCTGCGACTTATGAACCGTTACCGCATAAGCGAGTTCCAATTCGCCTAGCATATCATATGTATAGGTGGCAATTCGATCATCAAAGCGAATCACCATGCATTCCTGTCGAGGAAATATCTGCAGGATCTCTCCTACGTCACCGTTGAAAACACCTGTCCCCTGCTCATCATTCTCACGTTTTTCCCAGATGATGTCATAGTTGTTGCGCACCTGCATCACTCTGTCGCCCTCGCGGAAAATCCAGTCTCCAAAGCGTTTTTCCAGTTTGTCCTCCGATGGAGGGTTGAGTGCCTCCTGAAGCCGACGATTCAGCGCAATGGTACCGCTTCCCTGCCGTCTGGCTGGTGAAAGCACCTGAATCTGTGATGGCAACAGTCCATAATGGTTGGGCAGTCGTGCCGCACATAGCTGCGCTACGGTCTCGATTACCGCCGCCGGGTCGGCACGCTTCAAAAAGAAAAAATCACCGTCTGCCCGTGATGGTACTGGCATATGCCCTTCATTGACCGCATGTGCGTTCATAACGATATCCGACTGCTGTGCCTGCCGAAAGATATCTGTCAGCTGGATTGTCGGCACACGATGCGACCCGATGATATCCCGCAGAAAATTTCCCGGCCCCACAGGCGGAAGCTGATCGGCATCTCCAACCAAAACCAAGCGCGCGCCATGCGGCAGCGCCTCGATGAGCGCCTGCATCAGCGTGATATCCACCATGGAAACCTCGTCCAAGATGACCGCATCGCATTCCAGAGGATTGGTCAAATTTCGCACAAACGCAGTACGTCCTCCCATGCCGAAACCCGCTTCCAGCAGACGATGAATGGTTTTAGCCTCCATTCCAGTCAAGTCAGATAACCGCTTAGCAGCGCGTCCGGTCGGCGCCGCCAATAACGTATTCAGGCCCAACGCTTCAAACACCTGTAAAATGCCGCGCACGGTTGTTGTTTTGCCGGTACCCGGCCCACCTGTCAGGATTACCAATCCATTGCGTGCTGCTGTTGTAATCGCCTGCTTCTGCTTTTCCGAATACGGTACTTCACTATCCAACACCAGCGCTTTGAGCAGTTCATCCACATCGAAATCATATTCATAATTTCGTTCTGCCATATAACCCAGCATTTCCGCCAGATATGCTTCCGCATCATGCAGATCGCGCAGATACACCGCGTCCCGCCCGGCAATATGCTCACAAACCAAGCGACCGCGCTCGCGCAACCGTTCGATCGAAGCCAGTGCCCGTTCTTCATCAAACACCACATCCTCGTCAGAAAGCAGCGAGCAGACTGCTGCTGTTAGCTTTTCCACGGGAATGAAAGTATGCCCATTGTCCAAATTGAACACCAGCGTGTATAACACGCCTGCATCTGCACGCTCATCCGACAACAGCGAGAGCCCTAACTCCATTGCCAATCCGTCGGCAATCTTGAAGTCTACATCATAATAAGGGTCACAAAGCAAATACGGATTTTCGCACAGTGCATCAATCGCGCTATCCCGCAAGCGTTTGTACAAAAGCGGTGTCAAGGAGACCGGCAGACGATGCTCAGCTAAAAAGTCCATCAACAGACGCATCTCGTTCTGTTCGGTAAACTGTCGACCGATCTCCCTTGCCTTCTTCTCTGTGATTCCTCGAATTGCAGTCAGGCGTTCCGGTTCATAGGCAAGCACATCAAAGGTATCTTCCCCGAACTTTTCGGCAATGCGGAAAGCCAACCGCGGACCGATACCACGAATCAAACCAGAGCCCAAGTACTCTGCGATTCCCCGCACGGAAGATGGCAAACGGCGCTCAAATGCTTCGGTTGCAAACTGCTCGCCATAGGATGGATGTGTCACCCATGTACCGGTCAGGATAACCTCTTCTCCCAAGCCAATATTGGGAAACGTACCGGTTGCCGTGACCTCCGCACCCTCATCCGAACTTAGCCGCAGAACGGCATATCCATTTTCCTGATTGTAAAATACAATTTGCTCCACTGTGCCGCGAATCAGCACATACTCTTTCTCATCCAAGCGCAACCGTTCCTCTTTCTATTATTCCAAATACATGATATCCTGTCTAGATGCAAAATGCTTTGCAATATTGTTCTCGCCACCGCAGCCAATCTCAACAAACGTGATAGAAAGGCCGGGCAGATACTGCTTGCGCACACGCAATGCAATCCGAATCATTTGTTCGCTTGCAGCATCATTTCCATCGCCATACAAGGTCAGCTCCGCTGAACCATGCATGCGCAGCAATCGCGCAAAGCACAATTCATAAACCACATGCAAACACGTATACAAGCCTATGGCTGCAAAAATTGCCAGCACTGCTTCCCAAAAAACAGACATGAGTCTCCCCTCCTGTTTTCAGGCTATGCAGCAAGCAATCTACAGGTGTCATTACCCGATTTATTGTAACACAAGACGAAAAAAATGTAAAATGCCAACCAAAGCAAAGCTGCCGGAATCCATCCGGCAGCCTCTCATCATGTTTCGTGTTTTGTGCACCATTCCGTCAAATCTTCACTGTTTGTCCCACGCATGGGATGGGCACGTCCGCAACCGCGTTCATGCGGCGGCAAAGCAATTCCCTCCACAGCGCTGTTAGGGTCCTCTCCATCGTTACTCGATACTGCAGGCTTACTGCAAGAAAGCCATTCAAACTGCTTTTGTGCCGCTTCCATCTGATATTGTTTGATCTTATCCTGTTTGATAGCGCATCCCTCCTCATCGGTAGTTTACCGCACGGCACACGCATTTACACAGGAAAAAGCTCCCATGCAAAGCACGGGAGCTTTCATAAATCAACAATTAGTCAGCGTTGATCTTGGTAACAACGCCGGAACCTACGGTGCGGCCACCCTCACGGATAGCGAAACGCAGGCCTTCCTCGATAGCGATCGGGGTGATCAGCTCAACGTCCATCTCAACGTTGTCGCCCGGCATGCACATCTCAGTGCCTTCCGGCAGAGTGATAACGCCAGTAACGTCGGTGGTACGGAAGTAGAACTGGGGACGGTAGTTGTTGAAGAACGGAGTATGACGGCCGCCCTCTTCCTTCTTCAGAACGTAAACCTGACCGTGGAACTTGGTGTGCGGATGAATGGAGCCCGGCTTAGCCAGAACCTGGCCACGCTCGATCTCAGTCTTCTGGATACCACGGAGCAGAGCACCGATGTTGTCGCCAGCCTCAGCGTAGTCCAGCAGCTTGCGGAACATCTCAATACCGGTAACAACGGTCTTGCGCGGAGCGTCCATCAGACCAACGATTTCAACTTCTTCGCCCATCTTCAGCTGGCCACGCTCAACACGGCCGGTAGCAACGGTACCACGACCGGTGATGGAGAATACGTCCTCAACCGGCATGATGAACGGCTTGTCAGCAGCACGGTCCGGGGTCGGGATATAGGAGTCAACAGCGTCCATCAGCTCGTGGATGCAAGCATACTCCGGAGCGTTCGGATCGTTGGAATCGCAGGTCAGAACCTGAAGCGCAGAACCACGGATTACCGGGATGTCATCGCCCGGGAACTCGTAGGAGGACAGCAGGTCGCGGATTTCCATCTCAACCAGATCGAGCAGCTCTGCGTCGTCTACCTGGTCAACCTTGTTCATGAATACAACGATATACGGAACGCCTACCTGACGAGCAAGCAGAATGTGCTCGCGGGTCTGGGGCATCGGGCCGTCAGCGGAAGAAACAACCAGGATAGCGCCGTCCATCTGAGCAGCACCGGTGATCATGTTCTTAACGTAGTCAGCGTGGCCCGGGCAGTCAACGTGCGCATAGTGACGTTTCTTGGTGTGGTACTCAACGTGCGCAGTGTTGATCGTAATGCCGCGCTCCTTCTCTTCCGGAGCCTTATCGATCGAGTCGTAAGCCTGATATTCAGCCTCACCCTCGAGAGCCAGAACCTTGGTGATCGCCGCGGTCAGCGTGGTCTTACCATGGTCAACGTGGCCGATGGTACCGATGTTAACGTGCGGCAGGGAGCGGTCAAATTTTTCCTTTGCCATTGTGGATATCCTCCTCGTAAATTAAATTCAAAGTCATGGTGAATTTATTCTACTGCAATTCACAGAAAAATGCAATAGTTTTAGTCGTTTTTATTGCGGGCGTCGATGATCTTCTCCTGAATGCTCTTCGGCACCTCAGTGTAGTGGCTGGGCTGCATGGTGTACTGGCCACGGCCCTGCGTACGGGAGCGCAGCGCAGTTGCGTAACCGAACATCTCGCTCAGCGGAACAGCAGCCGAAATCGCCTGCACGCCGCCGCGCGGCTCCATGCCCTGGATCTGGCCACGACGGGAGTTCAAGTCACCGATAACGTCGCCCATATAATCCTCTGGAACCATAACGTCAACCTGCATGATCGGCTCCATCAGAACCGGATCAGCCTTCTTCATAGCTTCCTTGAACGCCATAGAGCCGGCGATCTTAAATGCCATTTCAGAGGAGTCGACTTCGTGGTAAGAACCGTCATACAGCGTAACCTTTACGTCGACAACCGGATAGCCCGCCAAGATACCAGCCTGCATTGCGCCCTGAATACCCTGATTAACAGGCTCGATATATTCCTTCGGAATCGCACCGCCAACGATCTTGTTGATGAACTCATAGCCCTTACCGGACTCGTTCGGCTCAACAATGATCTTAACATGGCCGTACTGACCCTTACCACCGGACTGACGTGCATACTTCTGATCCACATCAGCAGAACGGCGGATGGTTTCCTTATAAGCAACCTGAGGCGAACCAACGTTGGCTTCTACCTTGAATTCACGCAGCAGACGGTCAACAATAATTTCCAGATGCAGCTCGCCCATACCAGCGATAATGGTCTGGCCGGTTTCCTCATCGGTGTAGGTCTTAAAGGTCGGGTCTTCTTCCGCCAGCTTTGCCAGCGCAATACCCATCTTCTCCTGACCAGCCTTGGTCTTGGGCTCGATCGCAACACGGATAACCGGATCCGGGAACTCCATAGACTCGAG
>NZ_CAWVCU010000032.1:0-35741 GCF_963927765.1 uncultured Agathobaculum sp.
TACAAAAAAACGCCGCGGTTGATGAGATCATCGGTCGGGCGAAAGCATTTGATATTCAAGTAAAAGAACTTTGAGGAGGACATAACAGATGGCAAAGGGAAAAGGTTTTGGCGGCTTCGGCGGCGGCATGAATATGCAGGCGATGATGAAGCAGGCGCAGAAAATGCAGGAAAACATGATGAAGGCGCAGGAGGAAATTGCGCAGATGGAGACCACCGGCACAGCGGGCGGCGGCATGGTGACCGCGACTGTGACCGGTACATCGATGCTCAAATCCATCGAGATCAAGCCTGACGTGGTCGATCCCGATGACATCGATATGCTGCAGGATCTTGTGGTTGCAGCGGTTAACGAAGCGCTCAAGGCAGCAAATGAGAAGTCCCAGAGCCAGATGTCGGCGATCACCGGCGGCATGGGCGGCGGTCTGGGCGGCCTGTTCTAATGGACTTTTTCGCACCGCCGGTGGAGCGGCTGATCGAGGAGTTTGCCAAGCTGCCCGGTATTGGGCAGAAAACCGCGCAGCGGCTGGCGTTCCATGTGCTCGATTTGCCCAAAGAGGATGCAGAGCGCTTTGCCGATGCCATTCGCGAGGCAAAAGCAAAGACCTTTACCTGCAAGCGCTGCCAGAACTTGGCGGACAATGAACTGTGTCCGATCTGCTCCGACCAGACCCGCGATCAAAAGACCATTTGCGTGGTGGCGGAGCCGCGTGACGTGATTGCATTCGAGCGCACCAAGGAGTATCGCGGGCTGTATCATGTGCTGCACGGCACGTTGTCGCCTATGGGGCATATTGGGCCAGACGATATCCGCATCCGTGAACTGGTGCAGCGCGTGGCCGATGAGGACACTGAGGAGGTCATCCTTGCGACCAATCCGGACACCGAGGGTGAGGCCACGGCAATGTACATTTCACGCCTGTTGCAGCCGTTCGGCGTCCGGATCACCCGACTGGCGTATGGCATCCCGGTCGGCGGGCATTTGGAGTATGTCGATGAGGTCACGCTGACCCGTGCGCTGGAAGGCCGACGGGATTTGTAAAAAAATCGTTTCTGCTTTGTTCCTGCCTTTTACGCGGCGCAGCCGTGCAAAGCGCAGTGCGGTGAATTTGATTGAAAACACGTTTCCAATCGGGCCGCAGGCGCAAAAACAGGAACGGCCGGACTTCCGTCCGGCCGTTCCCGCAATAAAAGGTAGGATAGAGAGTAGAAAGCAAGAACATGTGGGGGGATCTTACGCTTTCCACGGTTATTATGATATAAGGAAAATGTGAACATTCTGTGTACATTTCGCAACAAATTTTTGTTTTTGTACAATCGGGAGGAAAAAAGTCAGTGGCAGAACTGAAAAAGGAAATCGAAAACCGGCGCACATTTGCGATTATTTCGCATCCAGACGCCGGTAAAACCACCATTACGGAGAAATTTCTGCTGTACGGCGGCGCGATTCAAGAGGCAGGTATGGTTAAAGGCAAGAAAAACAGCCGCCATGCTGTGTCCGACTGGATGGAAATCGAAAAGCAGCGCGGTATTTCGGTCACGTCCTCGGTGCTGCAGTTCCGCTATGAGGGCAAGTGCATCAACATTTTGGACACCCCCGGCCATCAGGATTTCTCTGAGGACACCTACCGCACGCTGATGGCAGCGGACTCCGCGGTCATGGTCATTGACGCTTCCAAGGGCGTCGAGGCGCAGACGCGCAAGCTGTTTAAGGTCTGCGCGATGCGCGGCGTACCGATTTTTACCTTTATTAACAAGATGGACCGCGAATCGCGCGATCCGTATGAACTTTTGGAGGAAATCGAGAACGAGCTGGGCATTGGCACTTATGCCGTCAACTGGCCGATCGGCTCGGGCAAGCGCTTCAAGGGTGTGTACGACCGCATGGACGACGAGGTCATCGCCTTTGAGGGCGCGGATTTCCGTCATGAGGTCAAGGCGCAGCGCCTGTCGATCGACGATCCGGTCCTTGAGGGCTTGCTGCCTGAGGATCAGTACCAGACGCTGATCGACGACGTGGAGTTGCTCTCCGGCGCGGGTGATGAGTTCGACCTCAAGGCAGTGCATGAGGGCAAGCTGTCGCCGGTATTCTTTGGTTCGGCGCTGACCAACTTCGGCGTGGAGCCGTTCCTCAAGAAGTTTTTGCAGATGACCCCGCCGCCGACCGCCCGCACGGCGGATATCGGCGTGATCGACCCGTTTGAGGATCATTTTTCCGCGTTTGTGTTTAAAATTCAGGCTAATATGAATAAGGCGCACCGCGACCGCATCGCGTTCATACGCATCTGCTCGGGCAAGTTTGAGCGCGGGCAGGATGTGTTGCATGTGCAGAGCGGCAAAAAGATGGTGCTCGCCGCGCCGCAGCAGCTGATGGCGCAGGATCGCTCGATCGTGGACGAGGCTTATGCGGGCGACATCATCGGTATTTTCGATCCGGGCGTGTTCTCGATCGGTGACACAGTATGCGACCCCAAGCGCAAGTGTATGTTCTCCGGTATCCCGACCTTTGCGCCCGAGCTGTTTGCCACGGTGCGGCAGAAGGATACGCTCAAGCGCAAGCAGTTTGTCAAGGGCGTTGAGCAGATCGCGCAGGAGGGTGCCATCCAGATCTTCCGCGAACCGGGCGCCGGCATGGAATCGGTTATCGTCGGCGTGGTTGGCGTACTGCAATTTGAAGTGCTCGAATACCGTCTGAAAAATGAATATAACGTCGAGATTATCCGCGAAAATTTGCCGTATGAGCATGTGCGCTGGGTGGAAAACGACGAAGAAGGCTTCGATATCAAGGCGTTGCAGCTGACGAGCGACACCAAGATCGTCGAGGATCTCAAAGGAAACAGTTTGCTGCTGTTCTCCTCGCCGTGGAACATCACTTACGCGCTCGACCATAATGAGGGCTTGCGGCTCGCAGAGTTTTCGGAAAATGCATAACAATTCAGCAGGGACAAAAATCCCCGGAACCAATCGGTTCCGGGGATTTCTTTTGCTCAAAATGTAAGCGGGTCATCCTCCCGCATTTGCACGGCGCGCATATACTGCCGCAGCAGCACAAGCGGCACGATTTGTCCCGCGAGCTGCACAAAAATGGCGGGCAGCGGCAGGCCGGTCAGGATGAGTGTACTCGCCGCGAATGCGCCCAACAGCGGCGCATATAGGCACCAGCGGATGCGGCGGGCAGGATAGTTGTACGCATGGGGGATGATACGCTCATCCAGTCCCCAGTACAAATAATATTCGCTGAGCAGCCCTGCCACACTGCCTGCCATCGACAGCAGCGACATGAAATTTTGCAGCATCACATTGTCGCCCGCCAGCTGCGTGACAACCAGCGCCAGACCGATCAGCACGATTGACAGAAGCTGTGCTGGAAACGCACGGCCTAGCAGCGCGCTTTCGTCAGACAAACGGTACAGCACATAAGCGATCACGCAATAAGCTAACAAATTGATGACATTTGCAACCAACAGAACAGTGATCGAGTCGCTCAGCGCCGCCAGATTGACCGCCGCAGAGACGGCAAGCGCGCCCCACAATACGCGCAGATGGGGATAAATTTTCATAAGTGTCGTTCCTCCGATATGGCCTATTATATCATAGCTGCAATCGGATGAAAATATTTTTTGTCAGGGCTTGACAATTATGTATGATTGTATTATTATCATAGTACAATAAAACATAGAGAGGAGCGAGCCTATGCAATGGCAATTGCGGGGTGACCGGCCGATCTACCAGCAGCTGGTGGAAATATTGACCGAGCAGATCGTCAGCGGTCAGCTGGCGGCGGGCGATAAGGTGCCGGCGGTGCGCGAACTGGCGGCGCAGGCAGGGGTCAACCCCAATACAATGCAGCGCGCGCTGGCGGATATGGAGCGCGAAGGGCTGATGTATACCAACCGGACCAGCGGACGTTATGTGACGGAGGATAAAGAGATGATCCAGAAGATTCGGGAACAAATTGCGAGTGACCGCATTGCGGAATTTTTGGCTGGCATGAGCCAGCTTGGCTTCTCCGAGCAGGAGGTTTACAGTCTGCTCGAAAAGCGTCAAGGGGAGGGAAATAAAAATGGAACAGAAAAATGAGTTGATTGTCTGCACGGGACTGACCAAAACCTATGGCAGCGTCAAAGCGTTGGATAATCTGGATCTGACGCTGGGTGGCGGCCGGTTTGTCGGTCTGCTCGGTCCGAATGGTTCGGGCAAGACGACTTTGATCAAGCTGCTCAACGGATTGATCCAGCCGACGAGCGGCAGTGTGTTGGTGGATGGGCAGGCGCCCGGTATACACACGCATAGCGTGGTCAGCTATCTGCCTGATCGGGGTTATCTGAACGACTGGATGCGGGTGAGCGACCTCATGGACTTCTTCGCGGATTTCTATGCGGATTTTGACCGCGTCAAGGCAAACGATATGCTGCAATCGCTGAAAATCAATGCGCTGGACCGTCTGAAAACGCTGTCCAAGGGCACAAAGGAAAAGGTGCAGCTGATCGTGACGATGAGCCGTAGAGCCAAGCTGTTCCTGCTCGATGAGCCGATTGCGGGTGTCGATCCGGCGGCGCGCGACTATATTCTCAACACGATCCTGTCCAATTACAGTGAGGATGCGTCGGTGCTGCTGTCCACGCACCTGATTGCGGACATTGAGCGGGTGCTGGATGAGGTGATCTTCCTGAAAAATGGCGTGATGACGCTGCATGAGAGCGTGGACACGATTCGGGAGGAGCATGGAAAATCGGTGGATATGCTGTTTAGGGAGGTGTTCGCATGCTGAAGCTGCTGAAATATGAATGGAAGGCGTGCGCACGCATTTGCCTCCCGTTGTATGGTGCGATGCTGCTGATGAGCATCGTCAGCGCGCTGATGACAACTGAGCGCGCACAGGCTTTTATGAGCGGAATCCCAACGGCGATTCTTGGGATGCTTTATTTTGCCATGCTGATTGCGGTGTTTGTGGTGACGTTGGTCATTCTGATCCAGCGGTTTTATAAAAATCTGCTGGGCGACGAAGGTTATCTGATGTTCACGCTGCCGGTTTCGGTTGCGCAGCACATTTGGAGTAAGGTGATCATTGCAGCGGTGATTTGCTGCCTGAGCGGTATTGTTGCAGTGCTGAGCATTGCCATTCTCGGTTCCGGCACTGGCCTGCTCATCGGTTTTGGGATGGTGTTGGGCGAGTTTGGCCGAATCATCGTGACAGAGCCCAATGAATTGGGCTACATGCTGGAAGGCATCCTGCTGCTGCTCGTGAGTATGATCAGCGGTGTGCTGTATCTCTATCTGTGCATGGCGCTCGGCCATCTGGCAAAAAAACACCGCGTTCTGATGTCGGTCGTGTGGTACTTTGTGTTGTCGACCGTGGCGCAGTTCCTGTTCAGTTTTGTGCTGATCGGTATGGGCAACGGGCCGCTGGAGATGCTGGTGCAAGCGATAGGCGACATGGTGAAGGGTGTGCCGCCGCAGGTGCTGCTGCATGGTGTACTGCTTGGCTTCTGCGCTGCCACGGCGATACCGGGTGCGATCTGCTATTTCGGCACCCATTATATCCTCAAAAACCGGCTGAATCTGGAATAAGCACAGCTGACACGGGGGACGCGCTTCCGCGCGTCCCTTTTTGCACCCTAAAATGCGGGATGCTCATAAAATCTTAAGGATTTTGCGGCACAAATGCAAAGAATTGCCGCGTACAATGAAAGGGTAATAGGGGAGGGATAGATATGACGGCGGTATCTCGGTATGTACAGCGGGCACGCTGCGATATGGTAGGACGGTACTCGCTCTGCGAGGTGGTGGGGTTGTTTTTGGCTTTCTCGGCGGCGGGTTGGCTCTGGGAGGTCGGGCTGCACCTGCTGATGGATGGTGAGTTGGTCAATCGCGGCACGATGCTCGGCCCATGGTTGCCGATTTACGGCGTGGGCGGACTGCTGTCTGTCCTGCTGCTGGAACGCTTTGCCGCAAAGCCGGTTTTGGTTTTTGCATCGGGCGCGCTGCTTTCCACCGTAATCGAGTTCGCGGCAGGAAAATACCTGCTGGCGGTTTACGGTTTGCGCTGGTGGGATTACAGCGGATATCCGCTCAATGTGGATGGCTTGATCAGCTTGCCGACTGCGTTGGTGTTCGGCCTGGGCTGCTGTGCAGCGGTCTATCTGGCCGCACCTCTGCTGCTGGCGATGTTTCAGCGCGTGCCGCGCGAGGCGTTCGGATTGCTGTGCGCGTTACTGATTGCACTGTTTGCATTGGATTTTTGCGCGTCCACGCTGCATCCGAACACGGGTCAGGGTGTTGCGATCCGTGCATCCGAGCAGGACGGCTTGCAGGTGATCGAACCGGCGCAGATCGAAATGCTGCTCTATCATTTGACGAAATAAACTTGCGCAGGCGTTTCTTCTCTGCTATGATGAAAACAGAGAGGGGGGCGTTTGCATGAAGTGTCAGCATTGCGGGATCAACTACAACGACGAGGAGCGGGAGTGTCCGATCTGCGGCGCACGCGCGGGAAGTCGCGGCCGTGTCGGAGAATTGGAAAAGAAGGCTGCCGCTTGGCGGGAAAAGCAGTTTGAAGGGGAACCAACCTATCAGGAAAACCGCACGCGGAAAACAAACACACGCGCGAAAAAAGCAAAGCCTAGCGCGAAGCCAATCCGTGAGACCCAAAAGGGAAAAGGCAAGGTTGCGGCGGTGGTGGCGGTTGCGGTGGTGCTGCTCAATTTGCTGCCATCATTGATTCCAGTGGTAGAGGACATTTTTCAAAATATAGGCGACAGCGTCAGCACGTTTGAACTTGACCTCGGCGATTGGGGTTCGTCCGAGACAGAAGCAGAGGATTGGGCCAGCCATGATGACGGCGCACGGTACTATACGCCGGGCGAAACCTATGAATATGACCCGGGCAACTATACCTCGGTTTACGTCCGTCTGCATGATTTGATTGGTGATAACGCGACGGCGACCCTATCCGATGGCACAACGCTCAACCTGTGGGTGGATGCAGACGATGGGGACGGCTACCGTCTGGAGCTGAACGATGGCGCAGGGATATACAGCGAACAGGGCTACTATTGGTGTGTGTATAACTTCCCTGAAGAAGGGATGTACGACGATAATTATCCGCCCGAACAATACGATTCACTGGCGCTTTGTTTGACGGCAGAGGAAACGGGGTATGATGGCAATACGTATTCTGAGCGATATGATGATCGTTTGGAAAAGGGCGCCGACCTGTGGTTGCTGGCATATGTCGACCGCGCGACCGGGCTGCTCACTTTGCAGGACGTGCAAAGCACCGGTATTTTCGGCGCGGACACGTTTGTGGCGCTTGCGAGCTTACAGCAGGGATAAATAAAAAAGGAAGCCTTTCGGCTTCCTTTTTTATTGTCGTTTTACTTTGCGCAGGTTTTGCAGGGTTTCCGCGACATTTTCCTGATGCAGCTTAGCTGCTTCAAAATGCAGCAGATGGAAGTTGATATTGAACAGCGAGCCGAGGCCGACTGCGCAGATCACCGTGCCGATGCCGACCTGACCGCCCAGCAGAAACCCGGCGATGATGACAAAAATCTCAACGCTTGCGCGGCACAGGCCAACCGACCGGCCGGTTTTACGCGCCAGCGCAACCATGAGCGCGTCGCGCGGACCGGCGCCCAGCGCGCTTTTCATATACATCCAAGTGCCCAGCGCGAGCAGTTCCAGCCCGATCAGCAGCATCGGGAGGCCGGTGAGCAGCGTATGCATCTGCGGGATCCAACCCAGCCAGAGCAAGCCGTCGATGAACACCGCACACAGGATGATATTGATGACTGTGCCGAAGCCGAAGCTCTCCCCGCACAGCACGGCCGCACCGATAGCGAACGCCCCGACGATCATGGAGGCGGTGCCGTAGGTGATGCCGAGGGTCTGCGCCAGACCCTGCTGCAAAACACTCCACGGTTCCAGACCGATATTGGCTTGCAGCATCATCGTGATGCCGATCGCGCTGACCAGCATGCCCATGACCAGCCAGAGCAGACGGCGGATATAATGATTGGGCATGGGTCACCCCTCCGCGGCGAATGTGCGCACCAACTGCGCGGTTTGATCGCAGTCTGCGCGGGAAATATCGTGGTGGCAAACCATACGGTACTCTCCGCCTGCGCAGCCGGTGACTTTGACGCCGTGCTCCAGCATCCAATTGGGATAACGGGCGGCTTTGTCCTCGTCCCAGTCGGCGGTGAAAAATACCATGTCGATATCCAAACGGTCGCGGAACACCTGTACGCCGTCAATTTCGTCGAGCAACGCGCCCAGATGTGCGGCGTTTTCGTGATCTTCCCTGAGTCGATCGGTCATATCGCGCAGCGCAATCAGTCCGGCTGCGGCCAGAAAACCGCCCTGCCGCAGGCCGCCGCCCAGAATGCGGCGCGCGCGGCGCGCCCGCCAGATCAGATCCTTCGGTCCGGCCAGAATCGAACCAACCGGTGCGCACAGTCCCTTGGAGAGACAGCACATCACGGTATCGCAGTATTGCGTCATCTCACGCACATCGGAAACGCCCAAAACAGCCGCGGCGTTGAACAGCCGTGCGCCGTCCAGATGCACGGACACGCCCTTTTCGTGTGCGGTTTCATAGACTGCGCGCATGTTATCGAGCGAGACAACTGCGCCTGTGGAATGTGCATTCTCCACGACCACAAGCGTTGCGGGGGCCACCTGCACATCGCTGTCATCGGTCAGGCAGTCGCGCACAGAATCCGGGTCCATGGTGCCGTTGACGCTCTGCGGGAAACGGAGCGATACGCCTGAAAGCTGTCCGTAGGAGCCGGCTTCGTGCTCGGCGATATGGGAGTGCGGGTCGATGATGACGCAGTCGCCGCGGCGGGTGTGTGCCATCAATGCGCAGGCATTGCCCTGCATGCCCGAGGTGACAAATACCGCGGCTTCCTTGCCCAGCCGTTCGGCGGCGTAGGCTTCCAACTCGTGTATGGTGGGGTCGTCGTCAAATACATCGTCCCCCACCACAGCGGCGGCCATCACATCCCGCATAGCCTGTGTCGGTTGGGTGACCGTGTCGCTTCGCAAATCAATGTAACGCATGATAACATCCTCCTATATGTATAATTCGCCCCACCGTCCGCAGGGTGCAAAGCCGATCTGACGGTACAGCTCGGCTACTTCATCATATCCAGAAATCAAACGCGGTGTTTTGCCGCACTTCTGAATGCGCTGCACCAGAAAACGGCTGATGCGGTTGCCCAGTCCGCGATGGCGGTACTCCGGTACGACAGCGACCGCGCCAATCACACCGCATTCGTCATCCCATGAGACGATGCTGCCTGTGCCAATGACCGCGCCGTCCGCTTCCAGCTGGTACAGCTCGGACAGTCCGCGCGACAGGCGGCAGTCGAGATCAGCTGCCCAGACATCATAGTCGAGATGGGTACGATAGTATTCGTGGCTGCGCTGCAATACATCGAATACCGCGCGTTTGTTGCCGGGAACGATATCCGGGCAGTCCAGCTGCTGCGGTGCGCCGCGATACACCATATAATAGGAACTATCCGTTTGTCCGCCGAGCAGCGCCTGCAACGCCTGACATTGCGCCCAATTGGTGTCGATCTCATGTACCTGTAAACGCTGCGCCAGTTCTGCGATGGGGGCAGGGTCGGCGCGCTCGTCCGAAGAGATGGTCAGCACACCGTCCGCAAAGCAGAGCGCTGCGGCTGGCTCACGCCCTTTGCGGCACAGGAAAAACTGCGCCGCTTCGCTGCCCAGCCCATGCGCAGAGAGCGCGGTGCGGGCACGGGAGCCGAATACATGCTCATAAGTACAGGCGATGAGAAAATCCGGCACATCGGCGGCGGTTACAGGAATCAGCATAACAGGTTCCTCCTTTTGGGTAGCAGCGAAAAATGAGCGCAAAGCGCTCATTTTTTGTTTGTTTGCCGGAAATGAATCAGGTTTCGTCTTTTTTGATTTGAGATAGGTAGCGGTAGACGCTGGCCTGTGAGCAATGAAGCGCATCGGCCACATCCTTGACCGCACCCTTGAGCAGGAAAATGCCGCCCGTTTCAAGCGAGGCGATGATCTGGATACGCTCGTCCGGCGTCAGCCGGTCAGCGGTGACACCCAGCCGTGCCAGTTCGCGGCCCACTGCATCGCCTGCGACAGCGTCAATCGAGTTGTGGAAACTCTCGGTCGTCGCGGGGACGGCGCGCACGGCGTCTCCGCCGCCTTGCGGTCTGCCGGGCTGACAGTGGTCTTGGACAAATGCATCCGGATGGCACAGGCGCAGGATGTTTTCGCTGGCTTCCTGATACCGGCTGTCGTCAAAGTTGATGCACAGCATGCCGATCAGCTTTCCGTTTTGCTTAATGAACAGCGTGGAGGAACGCAGCGTTTTGCCTGTGGCAGAGACACCGCAGTAATGCAGCCGGTAGTCCTGTGACTCGTAGCTTTTGTCCATCAGGATCTTGAGCGCTACGTTGGTCAGGGGAGCGCCGACCTCGCGTCCGCTGACATGATTATTCGCGATGGCGATGATCGAGCGGTTTTTGTCGGTCAGGTCGTGCAGCGCGACCTCGTAATCGGGGCCAAGTGCCTGGCCGAGAAATTCGGTCAGTTTCATATAATGCTGCAGCAACGGATTGGCCATACGCTCACCTCATTTTCAACAATCAGACAGGTTTTTGACCTTAATTTTATTATAACGTAAAAAAAAGAGAATTGTCAAAAAAGATGAGAATAATTTCTCACAATTAAAAGAAAAAGTTATTATACAATTTCGACAAAAGCTATGTAAAATTCCCACAAAAGCAAAAAATAAAAGTGTGCCATCGTACAAAATATACAAAACCTGCTTGACAAAATATTATTCTAATGATAAATTTATCTCAGAAAAGGAGGCGTGGAAAGGATGAAAAAAGTCATCAGTACGGATTTGGCCCCCGCGGCAATCGGACCGTACGCACAGGCCGTCGCAACAGACGGATTGGTTATCACTTCCGGTCAGCTGCCGATTGATCCGGCAACCGGCGCATTCCCAGAAGGGATTGCAGCGCAGACCCGGCAGTCGCTGGAAAATGTCAAGGCGATTCTGGCAGAGGCTGGTGTGGGTATGGACCGCATCATCAAAACGACTGTGTTCCTCAGCGACATGAATAACTTTGGCGCAATGAACGAAGTGTATGCCACATTCTTTGGAGAGGGCAGTTATCCGGCTCGCTCCGCTGTGGAAGTTGCGCGCCTGCCCAAGGATGCGCTGGTCGAGATCGAAGTTATCGCGGCCCTGTAAACAATATTACATTTCGTCACGTTAGTGAAAGATACTGTCCGCCAGTCGGAATTGCATGTCGTGGGAAGCCTGCAATCGATGACCGGGGTATCCTCTAAAAATAACGGCGCACAGCGCCAGCATAATGGAGGTAATTAATATGGACAAGAAAATGGCAAACTACCCGCTGAACGTTCCCGCTCCTCATCATTACACTTTTGCGGTTCGCGACATCCCGGAAGTTACGATTGAACAGCGCGAGCGTGCTCTGAACGCAACGCACTGGAATGAATTCGCGTTCCCGGCCGGCATGCTGACCGTTGATATGCTGTCTGACTCCGGTACCACCGCGATGACCAATCAGCAGTGGGCGGCGCTGTTCCTCGGCGACGAGGCATATGGTCGCAACACCGGTTACTACGTTCTGCTCGATACCTTCCGCGACATCTTCGAGCGCGGCGGCGAGAAGAACTGGAAGAAGATCATCGACCTCGTGCGCACCGATTGCCGCGACGTTGAGAAGATGATGGACGAAGTTTACCTCTGCGAGTATGAGGGCGGCCTGTTCAACGGCGGTGCCAAGCAGATGGAGCGTCCGAATACCTTCATCATCCAGCAGGGCCGTGCTGCTGAGTCCGTCCTGATGGAAATCGTCCGCAATATTCTGGCTCGTCGTCATCCGGGCAAGGTGTTCACCATTCCGTCCAACGGCCACTTCGACACCACCGAAGGCAACATCAAGCAGATGGGTTCGGTTCCGCGTAACCTGTACAACAAGGAACTGCTGTATGAAGTACCCGAAGGCGGCAAGTACGAGAAGAATCCCTTCAAGGGCAACATGGACATCGAAAAGCTGGAGCAGCTGATTCAGGCTGTCGGCCCGGAGAACGTGCCGCTGATCTTCACCTGCATCACCAACAACCCGGTATGCGGCCAGGCGGTTTCCATGGCAAACCTGAAGGAAATCAACCGCGTTGCGCATAAGTACAACATTCCGTTGGTATTTGACTCCGCGCGCTGGGCTGAGAACGCATACTTCATCAAGATGAACGAGGAAGGCTATGCTGACAAGTCCATCGCAGAGATCGCAACCGAGATGTTCCAGTACTGCGACGTATTCACCATGTCCGCGAAGAAGGACGGCCATGCGAATATGGGCGGTATGCTGGCATTCCGCGATAAGGGTCTGTTCTGGAAGAACTTCTCTGACTTCGACGAGAACGGCAACCTGATTACTGACGTTGGCGTTACCCTGAAGGTAAAGCAGATCTCCTGCTACGGCAACGACTCCTACGGCGGCATGTCCGGTCGTGACATCATGGCTCTGGCAGTTGGCCTGTACGAGAGCTGCGACTTCAACTACATGAACGAGCGCGTTGCACAGTGCAACTATCTGGCAGAAGGCTTCTACAAGGCTGGCGTCAAGGGCGTTGTTCTGCCGGCAGGCGGCCACGCTGTATACATCAACATGGATGAGTTCTTCGACGGCAAGCGCGGTCACGACACCTTCGCGGGCGAGGGCTTCAGCCTTGAACTGATCCGCCGCTATGGTATCCGTGTCTCCGAGCTGGGCGACTACTCCATGGAATATGACCTCAAGACTCCGGAGCAGCAGGCAGAGCTGGCAAACGTTGTTCGCTTCGCGATCGACCGCAGCCGTCTGACCCAGGAGCATCTGGACTATGTTATCGCAGCAGTCAAGGCGCTGTATGAGGATCGCGAGTCCATCCCGAACATGCGTATTGTCTGGGGCCACAAGCTGCCGATGCGTCACTTCCATGCGTTCCTCGAGCCGTACCCGAACGAAGAGAAGTAATTTGAGGAATAAAATATGGGCGTAACCTGTGCCGCGTGGAAAGAGTACAGGAACGACTAGGCAAAGGCGCCTGCGGAAAAGTAAAGAGTTCCGCAGGCGTTTTTATTTACCGGATATCGGTATAAAAAAGGGGTGTAAAGTATGAGTAATAATCAGAGCACCGTAAAGACAGACGGCTTTAAGTCTCAGTGGGGCTTTATCATGGCCGCGGTCGGCTCGTGTGTCGGCATGGCGAACGTATGGCGCTTCCCGATGCTGGTTTCCAAGTATGGCGGCTTGACCTTCCTGATTCCCTATTTCATTTTCGCATTTATCATCTGTCAGTCCGGCATGATGGAAGAGTTCTCGCTCGGCCGTTGGGCCGGCGCAGGTCCGTCCGGCGCGTTCGGAAAGGCCATGGAAAACGGCGGCAAGTCCAAGAAGCTCGGTGAGTGGCTGGGCGGCATCCCGATCATTGGCGCGCTGTGCCTTGCGATCGGTTACTCGGTCATCATGGGCTGGGTGTTCTATTATACCAAGATGGCATTTACCGGCGAACTGACCGCCATGGGTCAGGATATGAATGTCATTGGCGGTACGTTCGATAAGGTCGCTCCAGCAGCAGATAACCTGATCGAAGCGATTCAGCAGACCTTTGCGACCGGCGGCGCCAACAACTTCTGGATCATTATCGGCGTTGTCGTTTCGCTCGTCATCATGGTTTTGGGCGTTGCGGGCGGCATTGAAAAATCCTGTAAGATTATGATTCCAGCGCTGTACGTGCTGTTCATCGGACTGGCAGTTCTGATGATTTTTACCCCGGACACCGGCGCAGGCTACAGCTACATTTTCTCCCTGAATCCCGCAGGCCTACTCAATCCTGAGGTTTGGGTCTACGCATTCGGACAATGCTTCTTCTCGCTGTCTGTTGCGGGTTCCGGCTCGGTTGTTTACGGCTCTTACCTTGGCAAGGACGTTAAGATCCGTCAGTCCGCGATTATCTGCGCGATACTGGATACCTCCGCGGCGCTGCTGGCGATGCTGATTATCATTCCCGCAATGGCTACCGTCGGCGCTGACCTTGGCGATGGCGGCCCCGGCTTGATGTTCATCTATGTACTCCCTGTGTTCAACAACATGGGCGGCATTGCGAGACTGATTGTTATCTTCTTCTATGTGGCGATTCTGTTTGCGGGCGTTTCCTCGGTTATCAACCTGCTTGAGGTACCGATCAACTTCCTGCAGGATCAGTTCAAGATGAAGCGCTGGATTCCTACCGTTATCATTCATGCGGTCGCTCTGGTTGTCGCGCTGCTCATCCAGCCGTGGACTTCCCAGTGGATGGATATGGTTTCGATTTATGTGCTCCCGATCGGCGCGTTTACTGCCGGCATCATGTACTTCTGGGTCATGAAGAAAGATACGGCACTGGCCGCCGCGCAGCTGGGGTCCGACAAACCTCTGATGAAGTGGTTCTATCCGTTCGGACGATATGTATTTGTCCCGCTGTGTATCCTCTGCTTCGTGCTAGGTATCGCCTGGGGCGGCATCGGCTGACATAAAAGCTTTAATTCCGAGAATATCGTCCCTTTCCCACGGAAATTGTCCGCCGGCTGTTGCAGTCGGCGGACAATTTTGCTATACTAATTGAGACTGGGATGGAAAATGAGGAATGAAGGAGAAAAAGATGAATTCGGATTTGCGCGACAAGATATCTACTGCGGCAACTGCCGTTGAGATTGTTTTGGGTCTGATCATCCTGCTGGCCTGTGTCATCGGCAGTATAGGCTTGGTATGTACGACGGAAATGGATCAGATGCTGCATGTGCCGGAGTATTTTCAGGAGCGTTTGAGTGACGCGTGCCTGATTATCATCGGCATTGAGCTGATTAAGATGATCACCAGCTATACGATCGACTCGGTGGTTGATGTGATGCTGCTTGCGATCGCCCGTCAGATGGTTGTGGAGCATACGACGCCTTTGGAAAATCTGTTGGCAGTATTGTCTGTTGGCGTATTGTTTGTTATTCGAAAGTATTTGTATATTTCGCATTTGGATCGCCGCAAGAGAAGCAAAAAGGACATTGAAGAGGATGTCCGTGCGGAAGTGTATGGATTCACGGTACGCAGAAAAGAAGAGAGAGCGGAGGAAGGCCGTCCCTGAGGGGACGGCCTTCGCCGTATTTACCGGCTTGTGACATAAAAGCGCACGCCGGTTTTTGTGTTTTCTGCATGGCAGGTCAGCCCATGCAGCGCAAGTATTTTCTGCGTGATGGCAAGACCTAAGCCATGCCCGCCGGCGCGGTCTCTTGCCTTGTCGCCGCGGTAGAACATCTCAAACAGGCGCGGCAGTTCGCTTTCCGGAATGGGATCACATTCGTTTTCGACCGTGAGGAGCGGCCTGCCGCTTCGGCGGAGTACGACCGCGACACGTCCACCCTCAGGCGAGTATTTTGCAGCGTTTTCCAGCAGACAGCCGAACGCGCGGCGCAGCAGCGTCTCGTCGCCGCGGATGCGCACGCTGTCGGCAAGCGTTACGGTCAGGCGGCGGCGCTCGAACAGTGGTGCGTATTCCTCCAGCATGGATCGCAATAAGGAAGCGAGATCGATCGTGGTGCGGTGCTCTAACTCGTCCGTGCGGTCGAGACGGGTGTAGTCGAGCATTTCACGCACCAGACTGTTCATACGGGTGGTCTCTTGCTCGATAGCGGCAAGGTAGCGCGCGTTTTCCTCAGGAGAAATGTCCTGCGCAATGGCTTCGGCGTAGCCGCCGATGAGCGCGAGCGGGGTTTTCAGGTCGTGACTGGCCGCCGCGACAAACTGCTGCCGTCGGTCCTCGAGGTCGCGTTCGCTGTCCCAGCGTTGATGCAGGTCGCCTGCCATGTCCGCGAGCGCGCGGTTGAGGTCACCGATCTCGTCGCCGCGGGCGGTGTCGGGGCAAAATTCATCAAATTGCAGCGTCGAGACCAGCTGCGCCTGCCGGGTGGTCTCCCACAGCGGTTGCGTGACCGTGCGCCGGATTTGCCGGTGCAGCAGCCACAGCGAAAGCACAAGCAGCACGATAAGCAGCAGCACCGGCACACGGACGGACTGCCAGACGCAGGCAGACAGGGAGTAGGTGCGGATGGTTGCGATCTGATAGCCTGTTTCGGCGGTCAGTCGGATATCCTGATAGTTTGCCGCATAGTCGATGCCGCGCGGCGGGGAAATCGGCTGCTCGGACGGTGTATTCATCGGCCCGTAGTGGCGGAGCGTATCGAGGGCGAAGGCGAGCGCCTCCAGATCGTCATATTTGATGCCAACGGTAGAGGTCGGGATGCAGGTAGACTCTTCGGGGACGGGAATGGTTGACTGGAAAACACGCCCATCTGCATGCACGATGCGGTTGGGGAAAAAGTTGTTGCCGATTTGCATGCCGTAAGCGGTCAAACGCGCATCGGCAGTCGTATTTGGTTCGGTGAGATCCTGACAGATGGCGATGATGTCCTCGGTGGGAAACAGACCGATGTCCACATCGATTGCGGGGCTGTCCGCCAGCGTTGCGTCCACAAGGATGCGGGGTGGAAAATAGATATTTTCGGAACTGACTGGGTCGTAGTACGTCAGCGCAGTCAATTCGCCCCAATAGTCGTAAAAGAGCGCGCTTCTTAGCTGCCAGTATGCTTCTGTGCCGGGGCTGGGCAGCGCCTGCGGCGTGTAGCCAAGCGCTTCTTGCAGCTTGGCAGCAGTGTAATCGTTTGCAGTGTCGGTCAGATAAAACTGGTTTTCTGCGTGATAGCGCTCGGCCAGCTTGCACATCGGCCACAACCAAAACAGGCCGCCAAGCACTAAAAATACAGCAAACAGCGCCGTTAGGCGTGTCGCAATGCTGCGCCGCAGCCAGAACGCTTTCAGCCTTTTCATTACGATCCCCCCAATCGGTAGCCCTTGCCGTAGACCGCTTTGATGTGCTGCGCCGCTGTGCCGAGTGCTTTGCGCAGACTTGCCACATGGCGGTCCACCATGCGCTCGTCGCCGTCGAAGTTCACGCCCCACACGCGCTCGATCAGCAAATCGCGCGACACGGTGCGTCCCTGTTCTCGCAGCAACAGCTCGAGAATCTGCACCTCCTTGGGGCGCAAGGACATCGGCGCGCCGTCCACCGTGACCGCGTGCGTCGCGGTGTCCAGCAAAATGTTGCCGTAGCCCAGCTCGGTTGCGCCCAGCCGCAGACCGCGCGCCCGGCGCATGAGCGCCTGCGCCTTGGCGACCAGCACGGGGAAGGAAAATGGCTTTGTAACATAATCATCCGCGCCCGCGCGGAAGCCCGCGAGCGTGTCGCCTTCTTGCCCGAGCGCAGTAACAAAGATCACCGGCACATCGCTTTCGCGCCGCACAGCTTGGCACACTTCGAGACCGTTGATGTGCGGCATCATCACGTCCAGCACCAGCAGGTCGAAGCTGCGTTCCTGTGCGAGCGTGAGCGCCTGTTCACCGTCATACGCCGGGGTGACGGCAACGCCCGCCGCCCGGAAAAAGTCCTGCATGAGCGCAGAGAGCGCGTTGTCGTCCTCTGCCAGAAGAATGTGTCCCGCCATGTCCATCCCCTCCTTTTGTTGCTTCCAGTATAGCACGGAATTGTCCGCATTTTATCCGCGTATGACAAAAAAAACAGCCCGCCGGATGGCGGGCTGTCTATGGTTTGCAGGTTATTCTGCGGGCGGAATCTCGCCCACACCGTTTAAGATATAGTGCGGCCGGTAAGCGTAGTTTTCGACCTCAGCGCGGGTCGTGCAGCCGGACAGCACCAAAACGGTGTCCAGACCGGTCTCAATGCCCGCGACAATATCGGTATCCATGCGGTCGCCGACCATGACGGCTTCGTGCGAATGCACACCCAGCAGGCGCAAGCCGGTGCGCATCATAAGGGGGTTGGGCTTGCCAACATAATACGCGCTCTTGCCGGTTGCCAGCTCGATCGGGGAGACCAGCGCGCGGCAGGCCGGGATGATGCCCTGCTCGGACGGGCCGGTCAGGTCGGAGTTGGTCGCGATCAGGCGCGCGCCCTTGTTGACCAGATCGACCGCCTTGAGGATGGTCTGATAGTTATAGGTGTTGGTTTCGCCTGCGATGACATAATCGGGATCGACGTCATTCATCACGATACCCGCTTCATATAGCGCGCCGACCAAACCGGGTGCGCCGATGACATAGGCGGATGCGCCGGGCTTCTGGCTTGCGACAAACTTTGCGGTTGCCAGCGCCGAGGTATAGAAATGCTCCTCGCCGATCTCCAGCCCCATGCGGGCGAGCTTCTGCTGAAGCTCGAGCGGCGAGCGCTCGGATGAGTTGGTCAAAAAAAGAAAGCTCTTATTTTCCTTTTGCAGCCACGCGACAAATTCGGTGACGCCTTTGAGCAGACGGTTGCCGTGATAGATGACACCGTCCATATCGCAGATAAAACCTTTTTTCTGACGAAGCAGTTCAAGTGTTTCGCTCATTTCGGTTCTCCTTTCGCAGTAATCATGCACTACTTCTATTATGCGGAGTGTACAGCGGTTTCGTCAAGAGAAAAAAGTATCGGAGGTGTTAAATAACTGTAAAGGATAGATGCTTTGCGCAGGGGAGCAAAGCGTGGTATACTGTTTATAAATTGAGGAAATGGAGAACAGACAATGGCAATCAGCAAGGCGATGCGTGCCGCGCTGCACGCACTGAGCTATACGGCAAATATTGACGTAGGAAAGACCTATCGAGTAGAGCGAGCGGTGCGCGGCTTGCGCACACCGCTGGCGCCGCTTTACCATCTGTGGGATCACAAAATTGAACGGGACGGGCACGAGATCCGCGTACGCATCTACACCCCGAAAAAGCAGACGGATGGCCGTTTGCTGCTGTTTTTCCACGGCGGCGGCTGGGTGCTCGAGAACGTGGATACATATAATGCGGTCTGCCGCAATCTAGCACGACGCACAGGCTGCCGCGTGGCCTCGGTGGAATATGGCCTTGCACCTGAGCATGTGTTTCCGGAGGGCTTGGAGGACTGCTATGCCGCAGCACGCGAGGTCTACTGCCATCCCGAGCAGTTCGGTGTGCGCTCACAGGAGATCACACTGATTGGGGACTCGGCAGGCGGCAATCTGGCGGCGGCGGTGTCGCTGATGGCGCGTGACCGCGGCGAGTTTGAGGTCGCGCAGCAGATTCTGATTTATCCCGCGACCTATCACGATCATTCGCCCGATTCGCGCTTTGATTCCGTGCGGGAGAACGGCACCGGCTATCTGCTGACGGCCAAGCGCGTGTGCGATTATATGATGCTGTATGCGGGCGGAGACGAGACGCGGATGCAGAACCCGTATTTTGCGCCGCTGCTTGCCGAGGATTTATCTCGCCAGCCGCGCACACTGGTCGTGACTGCGGAGTTTGACCCGCTGCGTGACGAAGGCGAGGCCTATGCCGATGCGCTGCGGGAAGCGGGCAACACCGTAGAGCAGTACCGCATGCCGGACGCGCTGCACGGTTACTTTTCACTGCCCATGCGGTTTCCGATGGTGCGGCGCACCTATGGTCTGATCGAAAAATTCCTGAATGGGGAGTCAATCACATGCCAAACGCCAAACGAAATCAAAAAAATTTAAGCTGGAGCCGTTTGGACAACGCGGCCAAGATCTTTCCGCCGACCTCGCATGGGTCGGCCACGGGGGTGTTTCGTCTGTCATGTGAGCTGACCGAGCCGGTCGCGCCCGATGTGCTGCAAACCGCGCTCGCACGCACGCTCGAACGGTATCCACATCTGCTGATGGTCATGCGGCGCGGCGTGTTCTGGTACTATTTGGAGCAGACCACCATGCGGCCCTCAGTTGTGCCGGAGCATGCGCCGCCGTGTGCGGCGCTCTATGAGGGCAGCCGATCGCTGCTGTTCAGGGTTAGCTACTGGCGGCATAAGGTCAGTCTGGATATGTATCATGTGTTGGCGGACGGTGCGGGTGCAATCGAGTTTTTTGAATCGCTGATGACTGCCTATCTGATACTGCGTCACCCGGAAGCCGGGGTGGACGGAATCACGCAGGCGTCGGTATCCCAGCGCTGGGCAGACAGTTTTCAGAAGTATTATAAGCCGCACAGCGGCGGCAAGACCGCTGAGGGATTGGGTCGCGCCTATCGTTTGCGCGGTGTGCGCCGCGCGGACGGCGGTCTGACCATCATCGAGGGCGTGGCGGACGTGCGGCAGGTGCTCGCTGCGGCGCACCGCTGCGGCGCGACGCTGACCGTTTATATGACCGCGCTGCTGCTGTCCGCTATTCACAGCGAAATGTATGTCCGAGAGCAGAAAAAACCGGTGATTTTGACCATTCCGGTTGATCTGCGCAGCTTTTTCCCGTCGCGCACGACGCGCAACTTTTTCGGCACGATACGCGTCGGATATGATTTTTCGAGGCGGAGCGGTGAGATCGAGGATATCGTCGCCTGTGTAGCGGCGGCTTTTAAGGAAGAACTCACGCCGGAGCGGCTGGGGGCGCGCATGAACCAACTGGCGGCGCTCGAACATAACCCGGTATTGCGGGTGATTCCGCTGGCACTCAAAAATCCGGTACTGCGGCTGTCCGGTGCAGTGTCTGACCGCGGCGAGACGGCGGCATTGTCCAACGTCGGTAAATTCCGTTTGCCCGAAGCGCTGCATCCCTTTGTGCGCGGCTTCGGTGTGTTTATGTCAACGGGTGCAACGCAGCTTTGCACCTGTTCGTTCGGAAACAGCCTGCATTTTGGCTTTACGTCGGCTTTTGAGAACACCGAAGTGCAGCGCCGTTTTTTTGAACTGCTGACCAATGAGGGGATCGAGATCGAGATTCGCAGCAACGAATACCATGAGGAGGAGGGAGCGGCATGCAGCGATGCTACAGCTGCCGAGTGACCATTGCGGGTCACAAAACCTGCTGTCCGCTGTGCGGCGGGCAGCTTTCCGGCACGCCTGAGCCGGACACCGAGGTGTTTCCTGCGCTGGAAAAGCCGCGTTTTACGACCGGTTTTGTGCTGCGCCTGTTGGCGCTGATTGCGATTGCGGTGAGCGTGATCTGTGTGCTGGTCAATATCGCAACCGGATGGCATGCGCTCTGGTCGCTGTTCGTGGTGGCGGGCGCGGTGTGCGTCTGGGTGGCGGCGGCGGTCGGCGTGGCGTATCGCCGCGACATGGCGCAGAATATCGGCTGGCAGGTCGTGCTCATTCCTGTGCTATCCTTCTTATGGGATTGGTGGACGGGCTGGCGTGGCTGGTCGGTGGATTTTGTGCTGCCGTGCGTGTGTATCGTGGGGATTCTGGCCATGCTGCTGATTGCGGTACTCTGCAAAACGCCGTTGCGGCGGTTTGCCGGACCGCTGATCGGCGCGTGTTTTCTGGGGCTTGTGCCACTCATTCTGATTGCCTGCGGACGGGTTCAGGTGCTGCTGCCCTCGCTTCTGTGCGCGGGACTGGCCATTTTGTCACTGGCAGCGTTGGTGCTCTTCCAGTGGCAGACCATCAAGGCGGAATTGCAGCGGCGCTTTCATCTGTAACACAAAAAAGAGCGGCTTTGCCGCTCTTTTTTGTGCTTCAGGCATGCGCCTGATGGGGATAAAACGGGAAATCAGAAAGAGTAAGAGAGGTTAGAGAAGTTCACGTTTGATGCGCTCGAGCGCTTCAGGAGCCTGCTGATCCATTTTCTCCGGGAAGCCGAAATAGGATACACAGATGATGTTGTCGCCGCCGACCTTGGGTGCGTCGGGCTTCAGCTGCTTGTTAGCGAAATCCATGTCGCGTAGGGTCTCGAAGATGCCGTCAAAGTCTACCTCGCCTTCGCCCATGGCAGTGTGCTGGTGGATGGTGACATCCGCGCGGCCGCGGCTGTTAAGCCAAGGCGGATTGAGGATGTAGCGGCAGTCCTTGGTCTGGTTCCAGGTGTCTGCGAGCAGAACGTGGGTCAGTTCGTCGCCTGCATAGCGAAGCATGTGGCGTACGTCGCCCTTGCCCTGATCGTAGAAGAAGCCGTGGGATGCCGAGTAAACATAGCCGAGGTTCTTGGAGCGGAAGGACTTAACGATATCGCAGGTTTCGTCGTTCAGCTCGCAGAAGTCGTACGGATGGGACTGGATCTCGACCCGCAGGCCTTCGCGCTCGATGATGGGCAGCAATTCCTCCATCGACTTGTAGAACATGCCGTTGCAGATCTCCTGTTGGTTGGGGTCGCCGGAGAACTCGGTGTTGATGACCGGCACGCCCATATTGACCGCGATCTCGATCATGCGCTTCCAGTTTGCGACTGCGTGCTGGCGCTGCTCCTCGGTTGGGCCGGACCAGCGGTAAACCACGATAAAGGATGAGATCTCCACGCCGGTCTCACGCAGTGCGCGGCGATATTCCTCCTCACACTCCTTGGAGAACAGCGGGTGCTTATAAAACGGGTTGATGCGCGGGTGCGGGGACTGCTCGATATATTTGTAGCCCCAGTCGGCTACCTTATGTACATAGTCGTTGATGGACATCTGCTTGGCCAGTACGTCCACGTCAAATGCGATTTTCATGCGGGATGCCCTCCTTGTCGGATGCGATTGATTTTGTGTTCGGGCCCTTTGGATGGTCTTATTATACGGCTCCATACAGCGGTTGCCAATGATACAATCCGCTTAAAAGCTGCGAAATCCTGCTGTTTGCTCTTGCGGGCTTGGTATCGTTCTGATACGATAAAGAAAAGGAGGGCGAGCACTGTGCTGATTCCGGAAGCTGGTGTCCATCAGACATCTGAACGCTACTTTTTCACCCCATCTGCCCTTGCAAGAGAGCTTTTTTATTATCCGACACGTTGTGGGCATTATTTCTGCGACAGCCGGTATTCTTTCAGCCACCGGTCGGAAATTGCCATGGAGGGCGATCATAACCGAAATATCATGCTGTTCCTGATTCAAAGCGGCGCAATGGAGCTGACGCTTTCCGGTGTGCCGGTGCTGGCCGCTGCGGGACAGGTCGTGCTGTTTGACTGCCGCGAGCCGTATCGGTATGCCGCGTCGGACGGACTGGAGTTTACCTGGCTGCTGTTCAACGGACTGAATGTGCGCGCGTTTTACCGCCGCATTTTGCAGGCGCATGGAGTACGGCAGTGTTTTGCACCGGATGCGGTGACCCCGGTGGCACAGGCGCTGGGTACGCTGCTGGAGGGCTGCGCTGCGGATGAACGGCCGAGTGAGGCGGCCTGTTCGCAGCTGCTCCACCGGCTGCTGTGTTTGCTGCTTCTGGGCGAGGGGGAACGCACCTCGGACGGCAGCGACCGTATCGCGCAGGCGATCCGCTTCATGAACCGCCACCTGTTCGAGCCGATCGGCGTGCAGGAGGTTGCGGCGGCGGTCAGCCTGAGCCCGTCGCACTTTTCGCGGCAGTTTAAGGCGCGCACCGGGTATTCGCCATATGAATATATTGTGCTGCGCCGTATCGACAAGGCGAAATACCTGCTCACCTCGACCGACCAGACGGTCGGCGAGATCGCCTATGCCACCGGATACAACAGCGAGGAGAATTTTATCCACAGTTTTCAAAAGCATGTGGGCATTTCGCCCGGCTTATTCCGCAAATATCCGGTTTGACGGGCGGAAAAGGTTGCTTTTTGGCGCAAAAAGCCGTATACTGTCAAGATAAGACGGAAGGACGGCGTTGGAATGGAGAAAAAACAACTGCTGCGGCTCATCGGCTGCGTTGCAAGCGCAGTGCTGCCGTTTTGGCTGCTTGATCTGACCCTGCGCGCAGCGACTGGGTGCGCGGCATGGTATCCGCTGTACGCGGCTGCGCCCAACCTGTTTTCGCTCGGCTTTGGGGCGTTGTTTGCGGCGGTTTGCCTTTTGCCGTGGCGGTCGGCAGGGCGCGTGCTGTATGGGTTGATCTACGCTGTTTGGGCGGTATATGCGGTGGTGCAGTACAGCATCTGGCGTATTTTCGACCGTTTCCTGTTTTTATCGGACTTTTTGCTTGCGGGCGAGGGGCTGGGGTTTGCGGGCTATATTCGGCAGCTGATCGACGTGCGCTTTGTTCTGGTGGTCGTGCTGCTCGTACTTTGGGGGGCGCTGGGGGTATGGCGGCTGCCCAAGGGCCTGCCGCGGCGGCGCGTTTGTCCTGCGCTGGTGCTGTTTTTTGCGCTGACGCAGTTTATCGCGCCGCGGCTGTACGCGCCCGTGCCCGAAACGCTCGACTGGGATGCGTGGCAATCCAGCGGATATGAATATGCGCGGTTTTCCTCGTCGGAATATGACCTTGCGCTCACTGGACCCTACCAGTTTGTCGTGCGGGACGCATACCTGTCTATCCTGCCGGATGCGGATGCAGCGGAAAAACGTGCGCAGATCGACGCGTTTTTTGCGGAGCGTCCCGCGCACGAGGACAACGAAATGACCGGACTGCTCGCGGGCAAAAACCTGATTCTGGTGCAGCTGGAGAGTGTGGACGATTTTGTACTCAACGACGAAAACACGCCGACACTTGCGCGCTTGCAGCGCGAAGGCATCCATTTTGCCGAGTTTTATACGCCGCAGTACTCCAATGGATACACTTTTAATACCGAGTTTGCCGCGCAGACCGGCATTTATCCCTATGCAAACGGCAACGTCGCCTACTCGCTCAGCCGCAGCGCATTTCCGTATGCGATTGGCAATCTGCTGGCGGGCAAGGACTACACGACGGGCTCCTTCCACAAAAGCGAAGCCAAATTCTATAACCGCGGCGCGATGCATCAGGCGTTCGGCTATGCGCAGTATCATTCCGCGCTGGATTACGCAGAGGATGAGCTACAGGCGGGTGACGACCGCTTTCTGGTCGACTGCGATGCGCTCTACGATGAGATGACCGCGCAGCAGCCGTTTGCGGATTTTCTTATCACTTACAGCGGCCACCTCGGCTATGACGAGATCGACGCGCTGACCACCTACGCGCTCGAGCAGTTTCCGGAATACAAGGACGACAGCCGCCCGTATGAGATCAATGGGCTGTTTGCCAAGGCGCGGCTGACCGATGAGATGTTTGCGCATCTGTTGGAGCGGCTGGAGCAGGATGGCCTGCTGGACAACACGGTCATTTGCGTGTACGACGACCACTACGCCTATGGTTTGACCGACCGCGCAGTGTTGGAGGAATACTCCGAAGCCGCAGGCGGCCGCCTGCTCGAACGCACGCCGTGCTTCATTTGGTATGAGGGCTGCAAGCCACAGACTGTGACCAAGACGCTGCAAACGGTTGATCTGCTGCCAACGCTTGCCAACCTGTTCGGCCTGCCCGCGCCGGACACGATGGGGCGGGACGCATTTGATCCGGATTACGAGGGCTATGCCATTTTTCCGGATGGCGGTTGGCTGACCGACACAGCTTATGCGGAAAACGGGAAAATCGTCTGGAACGAGGGCATGACGGACGAACAAGTAGCAGAAATGAACGCCTACGCCCGCCTTTTCCAGCAGGTGAACGACGCGATACTGGACACAGATTACTATGCGGAGATAGCAGAATAAAGAAAAAGGACGTTTCCGAGAGGAAACGTCCTTTTGTATGCGTGGGATCAGATCTCGCCGAAAAAGCGGCGGATCTCGATTTCTGCGTTCTCGGGGGAGTCCGAGCCGTGGATTACGTTATAGGTGGTCGAGCAGGCGAAGTCGCCGCGGATGGTGCCGGGCATTGCGTTCTCGTTCTTGGTCGGGCCCATGAGCGTGCGCATACCCTGAATGACGTTCTCTCCCTCTACGACCATTGCCAGCACGGGGCCGCTCGTCATATAGTCCACCGTAGGCGGGAAAAACGGCTGGTCGACGATGTGCGCGTAATGCTCGCGCAGAATAGGCTCGTCCAGCTGCATGGTTTTCATATGCGTGATGCGGTAGCCCTTGCGCTCGATGCGCGCAAGGATTTCACCCGTGATGCCGCGCTGCAATGCGTCCGGCTTGAGCATGATATAGGTTCTTTCCATAAAACGCCTGCTTTCCATTGATATTGTTGCATTCAGTATATCATATTTTCATGACATATGCGCGGGATTTTTGTTTTGTGCCAGAATGCGCAGCACGGGAACGGTCACGAAGATGGACAGGACGAACGCACACAGGTCGCTGAGCGGCTGGCACAACTGCACGCCGAACAGCGCAAAAAACATTGGCAGGATAATCGCCAGCGGGATAAAGAACAACCCTTGGCGCGCGGCGGCGACCAGACTGGCGCGCATGGTCAGCGCGATATTTTGCAGCAGCATGTTGCACATGGTCACCCAGCCGATGAGTGGGAACGACAGGCATTGCAGCCGCAGCGTCAGCGTGCCGATGCGGATGACCTCGGGATCGTCTGCGCGGAAAATGGCGATGATCTGAGGGGCAAAAATCCAGCCCAGCACGGCCAGTACAAGCAGCACCAGAAACGAGGATTTGACGCAGAACCAGAAGCCGCGGCGCACACGGTCGTACTTGCGCGCACCGTAGTTATAGCCGCAGACCGGCTGGAAGCCCTGTCCGAAGCCGATCATGGCTGACCCGGCAAACTGCGAGACGCGGGAGACAATGCTCATCGCGGCGATGGCGGCATCTCCATAGGGACGCGCAGCGGTGTTGAGGAAGGTGACAGCAACAGACGCCAAGCCCTGCCGGCACAGGCTGGGCAGGCCGCCGCCCGCGAGCGCAGCGAAGCGTTTGGTGCTGGGGGAAAACTGCCGCAGCCGAATCTGCACGCCGCCGGACAGCCGAATGCCGAGCAGGAGCAGCAGAAAGCTCACGAGCTGACTGAGAATGGTCGCGTAGGCCGCGCCGCTGATGCCTAGACCAAACACAAAGATGAACAGCGGGTCAAGTGCGATATTGAGTACGCCGCCCGATACCAGACCGACCATCGCATAGGTTGCGTTGCCCTGCTGGCGCAGCTGGTTATTGAGCACGAGTGCAGCCATCATATACGGCGCACCGCACAGGATAATTTGCATATAGTCGAGCGCATAGGGATAGATGGTTTCGGTTGCGCCGAGCAGGTGACATAGCGGGCTGCGCAGCAGCAAACCGAAAACGAGGATCAGGATACCCGTGATGAGCGCAGAGAAAAAACCGGTCGCGGCCATGCGTTCGGCCTCTTCATGGTGCTGCGCGCCGAGCTGACGCGAAATATAGCTGCCCGAGCCTTGCCCATAGAAAAAGCCGATCGACTGGATGAGTGCCATGAGCGGGAACACTACGCCGACTGCGCCAGTCGCGCTGGTGCCCAGCTTGCCGACGAAAAAGGTGTCCGCCATGTTATAAATCGAGGTGATGAGCATGCTGATGATGGTCGGCACGGCCATTTTGCAGATGAGCGGTTCGAGTGGCGCC
The DNA here is from genome assembly GCF_963927765.1 of uncultured Agathobaculum sp. Classification (NCBI taxonomy): domain Bacteria; kingdom Bacillati; phylum Bacillota; class Clostridia; order Eubacteriales; family Butyricicoccaceae; genus Agathobaculum; species uncultured Agathobaculum sp. The sequence continues at coordinate 27,356 of NZ_CAWVCU010000032.1, forward strand.
TCGGTCATCTGATGAAAACGGCGTTCCTGCGCTTCACTGGTGGTTTGTTCCGCCATGGTCGTTCGCCTCCGTTCGTGTAATCTGTTCGCATAACCATTCGGTGGTGCGTTCGAAGCTCTCGTCCGCGGTTGCCAGCGGAGAGCGGAAAAAGCCGGCAGCCTCCATGGAGACAAAGCCGTGCAGTGTACTGCGAATCAGCCGGGATAGATGTACGCGCTCCTCCGACGGCAGGTCGAGCGGTGCGAGCATGCGCACAAATAAATCCATAAACGCCTGCTTGCGCGCAATTAAACCGGGATCGGAAAACTGCGGCAGCATCATCATGGCGCGGTACAGCTGCGGCTGTTCCTGTGCAAAACTGCGGTAGGACGTCGCCAGCGCACGCAACGCACCCGTAACCGGACGGATATCGACCGCCTGCTGAAGCGTGTCTATCAGACGGTCGAGTGCGCGCTCCGCCAGCCGCACATTCAGTTCCGGCAAGCCCTGCAAATGATTGTACAGAGAAGCCGGTTTGACGTTCAAAGCGTCAGCCAGTTCGCGCAGCGTCAGGTTTTCCATGCCCTTTTCTTCGGCCAGCGCTGCCGCCGTATCGACAATGGTATCGCGGCTCAGTCCTTTTCTTGCCATTGCATTCCCTCCAAACTAACGGGATTAGTTTTCTCTACTTTCAGAATAAACTAACGGCGTTAGTTTGTCAAGCGGGATGCGCGTGAGGTCTATGCAAATGTGGTTGACATATATCGGATATCTATATATAATCAATATATCGAACACCGATATAAGAGGGATAGAACATGGCAATCGACAAAAGCTTGCTCGCGGGTAGTACAGCGCTGCTGGTGCTGCGGCTGCTGGAGGAGGATGACCTGTACGGCTATCAGATGATCGAGCGGCTGCGCAAGCGGTCGGACGACACGTTTTCGCTCAAGGCGGGTACGCTTTATCCGCTGCTGCACACGCTGGAAACACAGGGGCTGGTGCAGAGCTATGAGCGCGCGGCGGACGGTGCGCGGGTGCGCAAGTATTATCATTTGACCGACGCGGGACGCACGCGGCTGGCAGAAAAGACTGAGGAGTGGCGGCAGTTTTCCGGCGCGGTCGAGCGCGTGCTGAAGGGGGGAGAACGCCATGCGTTTGCCTGACGGTGTGCGGCGGTATCTGCTGGATCTGCTCGAGCGCGATGCGGCTGAGCGGGCACTGGATACGGCTGAACTGCAAGCGCTGGCTACCGCTGCCGAGGGGTGCAGCGCAAAGCCGTTGCCCGAGCTGCTGCGCGGCTGGGTGAGCAGCGCGACCGCCCAGATGCGCTGGAAACGGGCGCGCCCGGTCGCGGCAAAGGAGCTGGCCGATCATCTGAGCGACCAGTACGAAGCCTTTCTCGACGAAGGCATGGACGAGGACACAGCTGCACAGGCGACTGTGCGAGAGATGGGCGATGCGGTCGAAATCGGCACGCAGCTCGACCGCACATGGCGGCCGCGCCCGGACTGGGTGATGCTGGGTATCGTGCTGGTGGTCGCGGCGGCGGGACTGGTACTGCAATACAGTATGCGCTCGAACAATGATTTGGAATGGTACATGTTTTTCGGGAAATATGTAGCGGGCGCTGTGTGTCTGCTGGCTGCGTATTTCGTGGACTACACTATCCTTGGGCGGCGTTGCTGGCTGCTGTACGGTCTTTGGGTTGCCGGTGGGCTGCTGCTGACCTTTGGACCGTTCCGTGTGGAAAGCATGGGCAAGCTGGTCTATCTGGCGCAGTGGGTATGGTTCTTTCCGGTGTTATTTGCGGGCATCCTCTTTCGGCAGCGCGGCAAGGGGACGCGCGGCGTCTGCATCTGCCTGCTGTCGCTGCCTGCCATGTGGTTTCTGGCGATGCACGCGCCCTCTATGGCGGCAATTGCTGTTCAGACGGTAGTGTGCTGTGGGATTCTGTTTATGGCGGTCTGGCGCGGGGCGTTCGGACGGCGCAGCAAAGGCAAGCTATTGCTCGCAGTGCTGCCGTTGCTTTTTGCGGCAGTGTATGTGGCTTTTTTGCTGCTTTTCGATGCCGGTGTGCGGGATGCGTTTTACATTGCGTTTGATCCTTCGGTTGGTCCGCAGGGCGAAGGATATTGGGGTCAGCTTGTCAGACAGATGATGTTCGGCTCGCCGGAAGGACAAGGGAACGGGCTGATGTTCATGCAGTGGAACGATGCGACGACCGATTGGCTGTTTATGACAACCAAATGGACGTGGGGCTGGCCGGGGGCAGCTTTCCTGATTGGCGCAGAGGCGCTGCTGCTCCTCTGGGGCTTCCGCATTGCGCGGAAACAGACCGGCCTGCTCGCGCGCAGCGTGTGCATGGGTGTGATGGTGACGTTTGCGCTGCAAACCCTCATGTATGTGCTGCAAAACTGCGGCATCATCCTGATCGATAGCTATGGACTGCCGCTTTTGTCCTACGGCGGCATATATCTATGCCAGACCATGCTGCTGCTCGGGCTTTTGCTGTCCGCGCAGCGGTCGGGACAACTGGAAAGCGGCCTTGCCCCGCAAAACGCGCGTTCTATCCCGTAACGACAAACTATGCTATACTAAAAGGCAGTCCCTTCGGAGGGCTGTCTTTTGCTTTGGCAAAAAAATTCCCTCCCGCTGTCAGCAAAGGCTTTGCTCATTCGTATTGTAGGTGAAGCGACGTTGCTGACACGGCCGGACGGCCGCCAAAGGAGTTGATGAAACCATGATACAACTGGACAGGGCCGAGGCCGAACGGTTGGTGAACACCTATTCCGACCTGATTCTGCGGCTTTCGTACACCTATCTGAAAAATACACAGGATGCGGAGGATATTTGCCAGACCGTGTTTCTGAAATTGCTGACCAGTGGGCAGACGTTCGACAGCCCGGCGCATGAAAAGGCGTGGATCATCCGCGCGACTGCGAACGCCTGCAAAGACACGATGAGAAACGCGTTCCGGCGGCGCACGGTAGCGCTTGAGGTGGTTGCGGAAACGCCCGCCCCCGTAGCACCCGAAAACGATGTGCTGGAAGCGGTGATGGCGCTGCCGGAAAACTACCGCGAAGCGGTTTACCTGTATTACTACGAAGGCTACTCCGTCCGCGAGATTGCGAGCCTACTGGGCCGCAGCGAATCCGCGGTGACCGCGCACCTGAGCCGGGGACGGCAAAAGCTGCGCATGACTTTGGGAGGGAATGAATATGAACAGAACGTATAATGATAACAGAGAGTATACTGATGCACTGGATGGTCTGAGATTCTCAGACGAGGCTAAGGCGCGCATGGTGCAAAACCTGCTGGATGCGGCGGGCGAAAGCACACCGCAGCTGGAAAAACCGCGTGGACGGAAGTCCCGTCTGCCGCGCGTGGCGGCGGTTGGTGTAGCGGCGGCGCTGGTGCTGGGCATCGGCGCGGGCGCGTCGGGTGTGTTCAAAACCGCGGGCGAAGCGTTTTCCGGTGTGTTTGGCCCAACGGCGGACACTGAGATCATCGACCAGATCGGTCGCCCAATCGGTGCGAGCGATACAGATAATGGCGTGACGATTACGGCGGATGCCATCATCGGTGATAAGTACCACTATGCGATCACCTATTCGATCGTCAAGGAGGACGGGACACCGTTTGATATCGACCTAAGCAAAACGGTGGGCGACGGCGTGTTACCGATGAACTTTGCGGAGGAGGACACTTCGCTGTCAGGCTATTTCGGCGGCACGCACGGCGGCTCGTACTTCTACGATGCCGACCCGACCGACCCGTCCATTCAGTATGTGGAAACGCGCGAGGTCAGTGATGGCGACGTACACGGCCGCACGGTGAAGGCAAAGTTCATTGACCTGTATGTGTACGATGAGGATATGAATCGCACGGTAATTGCTGAGGGCAATTGGTCGTTCAAGTTCAATCTGGATTTCGAGGATACCTCGATCAATCTGCCGGCAGGTCAGGCCATCGACCTGAACGGCATGACCGCGACCATCGACGAGATCACGCTGTCCCCGCTGGCGCTGCGTGTGGATTACACGGTAGACAGCGAGGTGCAGTGGGACGAGAACGCGCAGTCCGGCAAGCAGTCCGACCACGACAGCGCACAGATGAAGAAGTATTTTGACGATTTGCAGATTCTGGTCAGCAAGGCGGATGGCACCAGCTTGGATATGTCCTATGCGGGCGGCAGCATCAAGCCGCAGGATGGCAAAACCGTTTGCCAAAAGGGTGATATGTTTAGCGAGATTATCCCACTCGAGGATGTTGTATCCCTGACGATCGGCGGCGTAGAAATTCCGGTGCAGCAGTAAAACCGAACAAACAGCGGCATCCCAGAAGGGGTGCCGCTGCTTTCTGTTACTGGACACTGTGTCCGGAAATGGTAAAAACCGACTGGATTCGATTTACAAAATTGCCGGGCGGTGCTACAATCAAAACAGGAGAACCACTACATGCTGACCTCGGAGGGGATAGGAATGGATATGCTCAAGGATTATCCGCTGCTCCGCACGGATAGTTACGCAAAAATTTTTCTGTACAATACCCACGAAACCGTCGCGTGTGTGCCAAGACATATCATCCGTATGCGCGATAAGGTGCGGCCGGACAAGCTGCAGCAGGCGGTGGAACAGGCGTTGCTGCGCTTTCCGCATATGATGCTCGGCGTGGAAGCGACCGATACCAGCTTCCGCTATCGTCCGAATGTGCTGCCGCCGGTGGTGCTGCCGTTCGACGGGGTGGAAAAACGCTATACCATCGGTTCGCCCGATACGCGCGGCTATCTGTTTCTGGTAGGCTATCAGGAAAACACGATCACCATGGAATATCAGCACTCGATCTCGGACGGCCGCGGTTTTGAGGAATTTATCCGCTGCGTGCTGTTCCAGTATCTGACACTGTGCGGGTATCCGGTCGAAAATGACGGCTCGGTGCGCGGTATGGACACGCGCTGGTCGCCGGAGGAGAGCGCGGACGGTTATCGTCAGCTTGCCGATCAGGAATTTTCGCCTACGGGTATCTGGAAAAAGCCCGAAGCGTCCCATGCATGGGATTTGACCGATAAGGGGGATGCGCCGGAACTGGTGACCGACGTCATTTTCCCGTTTGAGCAACTGCACAGCTATGGTAAATCCATCGGTGTCAGTCCCCTGTCCATTGTGGCACCGCTGCTGATGCGTGCCTTTGACCAGAAGTATGGTGAGCCGGACAAGCCGGTTATTTCGCAGATTCCGGTCGACCTGCGGCCGTTGTTGCCTACGGCGACGACGCGGTACTTTATCTGCTTCATCGATCTGCCGTACTTGCCGGAGTACCGCGATTTGCCGCTGCCCGAGGTGTTCCGCAAAACCAAGGAGTTCTTAAACAGCCAGATGGAGCGCGAACAGCTGCTCTATCGCGCGAAAGCAGCGTCCGACCGATGCAGCGAGCTGCACGAGGCGAATATGCCTCTGGCGGAAAAAATGAAGGAAGGACAGAAGGTGTGCCGCGACTTTGTGCTGGAGGACAGCTTCCTTATCACTAACGTCGGCCGATTCAAAATGCCGGAAAGCTGTATGCCGTACATATTGGATTATGGCGCGGTGCTGCCATGCGCGGTGCAGCCGTTTGCGATGCTGGTGTCATCTTTCGGCAGCCGTATGAAGCTGTCGGTCGCGCAGCGCGGCCACGATATGCAGGTGATTAACAGCCTGGTAAACGGGTTGCAGGAGATCGGCGTGGAGACCAGAACCGTGCAATACCCCTTCCGTGTGACCAAATACAATGGCTTGGCGTGCGGTCAGGTGAAATAAAAGCAAAGAGGGCTTGTTAAAAAGCCCTCTTTTTTTTTCTGCCTGCGGCAAGGATTAGCGAATGCTAACCGAAAAACTTTCCTTTTTGCAGAAAACGTGGTATACTATTTCTATCTGGAATTTAACTGAAAATGAGGCGAAACAAATGACGAAAATTGACATTATTTCGGGTTTTTTAGGCGCCGGCAAGACCACGCTGATCAAGCGGCTGCTGGCGGATGCGCTGAAGGGCGAACAGGTGGTGCTGATTGAGAACGAATTCGGTGAGATCGGCATTGACGGCGGTTTTCTCAAGGACGCGGGCATTGTGGTCAACGAAATGAACGCGGGCTGCATTTGCTGTTCGCTGGTGGGCGATTTCGGCAAGGCGCTGCACGACGTGGTCGAGCAGTACCACCCCGACCGCATCCTGATCGAGCCGTCCGGCGTGGGCAAGCTGTCCGACGTGATCTCGGCGGTACAGAACGCGCATCTGGACGTGCAGCTCAACTCGTTTGTCACGGTGGTCGATGCGCTCAAGGCGAAGATGTATCTGAAGAACTTTGGCGAATTCTTTGAAAATCAGGTGGCGCACGCGGGCGCGATCCTGCTGTCCCGCACGGCGGAGTGCCCGGCGAAGCGTCTGGATGAGGTTGTTTCCTTGCTGCGCGGACTGAATGCACATGCGCGTATCGTGACCACGCCGTGGAAGGAATTGACCGGGATGCAGCTGCTCCAGACGATGGAGGGCAGCCGTGATCTGGTGCAGGAAGTGCTCGACGAGATTGCGCACGAGCCGCACCACGAGCATCATCATCACGATCATGAACACGAGCATCATCATGACCATGACCATGAGCATGAGCATGAGCACGACCATCACCATGACCATGGCCCCGACTGCACCTGCGGCTGCCATGACCACGAACATCACCATCATCACGACCACGATCATTGCGGCTGCGGTCATGACCATGACGCAGACGAGGTGTTCACCTCCTGGGGTGTAGAAACGCCGCATAAGTATACCGAGGACGAGCTGAACCAGGCGCTGACCGCGCTCGGTGATCCTTCGCTCGGCACGGTACTGCGTGCCAAGGGCATTGTGCCTGCGGCGGACGGCGGCGAGTGGCTGCACTTTGACTATGTGCCCGGTGCGCCTGAGATTCGTCGCGGTGCGGCGGATTATACCGGCCGTCTGTGTGTGATCGGCGCAGAGTTGGACGAGGAGCGCATCGCCGGTTTGTTCCGCGTAGCCTAAGGAGGAAAACGGTATGCCAAATAGGGAACCGATTCCGGTTTATGTGTTCACCGGCTTTCTGGAAAGCGGTAAAACCCAGTTTATCAAGGAAATCCTTGCAGACCCGAATTTCACAGAGAACGAGCGCACAGCGCTGCTGATGTGTGAAGAGGGCATCGAGGAATACGACGAGCAGGAGCTGCTGCATTGGGGGACGGCACTTGTGCCGATCGAGTCGGCATCCGACCTGACGCCCAACCGACTTAAGCGGGTGGAGCAGAAGTACGACCCCGACCGTATCCTGATCGAATACAACGGCATGTGGAAGCTGGATGATTTGATGGCTGCAATGCCCGCGCGATGGGAACTGTATCAGATCGTCACCACGGTCAATGCCGCCACTTTTGAACTCTATTCCAACAATATGGGGCCGATGATGTTCGAGCATATCACGACCGCGGACTTGGTGGTGTTCAACCGCTGCACGGACGCGCTCAAGGAGATGCTCTACCAAAAGAACATTCGCGCCATGAACCCGCGCGCGACCATTTATTTGGACGATGTGGACGGAAACTCGGAGGATTATGCGCGCAATATGCCGCTGCCGTTCGATGTGGATGCGGATGTAATTGACATTGAGCCCGCAGATTACGGCCTGTGGTACGTTGACGCGATGGGAGACCCGAACAAGTATGACGGCAAGACCGTGCGATTTCTGGCGCAGGTTTTCGTCGGCAAGGGCGTGCCGGAGGGCTCGTTTGTGCCGGGACGCTTCGGTATGGTCTGCTGCGCGGAGGATATCAGCTTTCTGGGCTTCCTCTGCCGCTGGCCGGGCGCAAAGGATCTCAAACAACGCGACTGGGTGCGCGTGACCGCGTCTATTACGGTTGAAATGCTGCCGCAGTACCGCGGGGAAGGCCCGGTATTGCATGCCAGCGAGGTCATTTCGGCGGAAAAGCCGGAGGAAGAGCTGGTATACTTCAACTAATGCGTCGCGCGAACCGTACAGGTTCGCGCGAGAGGAACGCACCGCGCAATGCGCGGATGCGTTCAAAGCTGTGCAAAGTTCCGACACGCATAGCGTGCGAAACTTTGCGCAGCACTGGTATAAAAGCCGAGGCGCATGTCCTCGGCTTTTATGAAAAGAACCATTGGTGGATGGTTCTTTTCTGTTTTATGCGCGCCTTATGGCGCGATGGTATGAAAAATCCCCTCAGGCAATGCCTGAGGGGATTCATTATGCGTTTTTTGCTTATGTAAGGGAGAAATTACTCCTCAACCTTTACATAAACACCGCCGTTGCGGCAGGACTCAGTCGCAGCCTTAGCCATGAGAACCGGACGCAGGCCGTCAACAGCGCCAACCGGAACCGGCTTGTCGTTCTGGATCG
>NZ_CAWVCU010000033.1:0-7107 GCF_963927765.1 uncultured Agathobaculum sp.
CTCCCCAAAAGTTCAAATCGCTCTCCCAAAGCGTGGAAAAGCGACAATAGTTTGATTGACAAAGTAATCCTTGACTATTATAATAAAAGGACACGAAAATGTCAACCTTTTCCTAGGTTTGGCAGCGATTTTGGAGGAACGGAACATGGAATACGGTTTTGCATTTTTCCCCGGTCAGGGCGCGCAGGCTCCGGGCATGGGCAAGGATCTGTACGAAAATTCGCAGGCAGCCAAGCTGGTTTTCGAAGAGGCCAGCGAGGGCGCAGGGCTGGACGTTGCAAAGCTCTGCTTTGACAGCGATAAGGAGACCCTCTCGCGCACCGAGAACAGTCAGATCGCGATTTTCACCCACTCGATGGCGGCGCTCGCGGCACTGACCGAGGCAGGCGTGACCTTCAAGGCCGCAGCAGGCTTCTCGCTGGGCGAATATACGGCGCTTGCCGCGGCGGGCGTAGTGTCGCTCGCGGACGGCGTCAAGATCGTCTCGATGCGCGGCAAGCTGATGCAGCAGGCCGCAGATTCGATCGACGGCGGCATGGCGGCGATCCTCGGACTGGACGACGACAAAATCGAAGCTGCATGCGCGGCTGTGACGAGCGGCGTAGTGCTGCCGGTCAACTATAACTGCCCCGGACAGCTGGTCATCGCGGGCGAAAAGGCAGCGCTGGCCGAAGCGATCGAGAACTGCAAAGCAGCGGGCGCGCGCCGCGCGGTACCGCTGGCGGTATCGGGCGCGTTCCACACCCCACTGATGGCAAAGGCCGCGGCAGAGCTGCGCGCGTACGTCTCGGATTTCACCTTCTCCGCCCCGAAGATGGACATTTACTCCAATCTGGACGGTCAGGTGCTGGATTGCGACGACCTGCCGGCGCACCTCGAGCAGCACATGATCTCCCCCGTGCGCTGGACACAGCTGGTGAAAAACGGCATGGCGGCAGGGCTGACCACCGCATGTGAAGTCGGCCCGGGCAAGACCCTGACCGGTTTTGCCGGCAAGATCAGCAAGGAACTGACCTGCAAGGCCGTGCAGGACATGGCAGGCGTGCAGGCGGCTACCGAGTAAACCGAACGGAATCCCGAAGGGAGGCGCTGCGGCGTCTCCCTTTTGCCATCCAAAAAAATTTCAAAAATTTTTTTGGAATTTTGAATGGATTCTCCTTTGCCGGTCGTATTGGTAGTGAAAGGCACAAACAACAAGCCAAATTCACCGACAACAATTTATAGGAGGAATTGATATGAAAAAGATGGTAATGGGTACGATCAGCGCAGCTCTGGTTCTCTCGATGGCGGTAACGGGCGCTTTCGCCGCAGGCTATGGCAATGGCCGCGGACGCAACTTCGTCGATGCAAACGGCGACGGCGTGTGCGACAACTATGGCACAGGCTGCGGCCGTGGGCAGTACTTCGTCGATGCCAACGGTGACGGCGTATGCGATAACTACGGTACAGGCTGTGGCCGCGGGCAGGGACGGGGCTGCAACCGCTAAGCAAACAGACGGACAATAAGAGGTTGGTACGATGCGGAGCGAACAGGAGGCAAACCGGGCGATCGAGCGATATGCGGACACCGTCCGACGGATCTGTATGATTCACTTGAAGAACCATGCAGACACCGAGGACATCTTTCAGAATGTGTTCCTGAAATATGTGCTCAGCACCGCTGTGTTCGAAAACGAGGAACATGAAAAGGCGTGGTTCATCCGCGTGACGATCAACGCCTGCCGTGATTTACTCAAAAGCTTTTTCCGCAGCCGCACGGTCTCGCTCGATACGCTGCTCGACCAACCCGCCGAACTGACGCAGGAGGATCACACCGTGCTAGAGGCAGTGCTTGCGCTGCCGCCCAAGTACCGCGATGTGGTCTATCTGCATTATTATGAGGGTTATACCGCCCCGCAGATCGGCCAAATCCTCAAAAAGAACGTCAACACGATTTATACACTGCTGGGCCGCGCCAAACAGGCGCTGCGGGAAACGCTGGGAGGGGACGACGATGCGTGACGAACTGAAAACTGCGCTGGACAAGGTCACGGCGGACGACGCGCTCCGGCAGTCCACCCGCGCGTTCCTCGCCCGGCAAACCGGTGATTATGGCGCGGCAAAAGCACGTCTGCATACGGTGCGCCGCCTTGCGGTGGCAGCCGCCTGTCTTGCACTGGCAGTCGTGGGCGGCACAGGCTACTGGGCGTACTTCTCCCACACCTGCGCGATCAGCATCGACATCAACCCGTCGGTCGAGCTGGCGGTCAACCGCTTTGACAAAGTGATCTCGGTCGAAGGAATTGGTGCGGACGGTGACGCGCTGGCAGAAACGCTCGACGTGCGCTTTTTAAGCTATACGGATGCGCTGGACTGCCTGCTGGAAAACCCGACCGTCGAAGATTACCTTGCACAGGACGAGATACTGTCCATCGCGGTTGCGGGCGACAACCAAGGACAGGCGGATGCCATTCTTTCGCACGCCGAAACCTGCGCCGCAGGCACGGGCAACATCTATTGCCATGCCGCAAGCGCCGAGGAAATCGAACAAGCGCATGAAGCCGGGCTGTCCTTCGGCAAATATCAGGCGTTTCTCGAACTGCAATCGCTTGATACAAGCATTACGCCCGAGGAGGTGCAAGGACTGACCATGCGCGAGATCCGCGACCGCATTGCCGCACTCTCGGGCGATACCGAGGCCGTACCCGACGGTCACGGCTATGGGGCGGGCAACGGTAATGGAACCGGTTCCGGTCAGAGCAACGGTATGGGACAGGGCTACGGACAGGGCAATGGTGCAGGGCAAGGCAACGGTCACGGCTATGGGGCGGGTAATGGCAACGGTCACGGCAAACAATCCGCCGAATGAATGCCAGATGCAGGTTTTGCGCAACCCATACAGAAATTGCTTGACAAATCCCCCGCGATGGACTACACTAATACCACAGAGAATAAACTCTATTAAAACCGTAGGAAAAGGAGGAAGCCGCCATGCTGTCGATTCGAATGAACATGTGCATGATGTGCGGTTTTGCTCGTTTTTCTGCCATGCAGCGCTGACGCTGCAAGCTGTAAGCGGGCCGCTTTTCATGCGGCATGGCACGGTTCAGATGGAAAACGAGCGGAAAGCAGACCCTGCTTTCCGCTTTTATTTTGAAAAGGGGGAATGGACTTGGAACAGGATTGCATCGTTCGCATCCAAAACTTAAACAAAACCTTCCGCGGGCGGGCCGGTACGGTCACTGCACTGGACGGCGTCAGCCTTGATATTCACCGCGGCGAGATCTTCGGTATCATCGGTCTTTCGGGCGCGGGCAAGTCAACGCTTGTGCGCTGCATCAACTTTCTCGAAACGCCGACCGAAGGCACGGTCACAGTGGACGGGCAGGAGCTTGGTTCGCTTTCCAAAAAGGCGCTGCTCGAGGCGCGCCGCTCGATGGGCATGATCTTCCAGCAGTTCAATCTGCTGCAGCAGCGCACCGCACTGCAAAACATCTGCTTCCCGCTCGAGATTGCGGGTATGAAAAAGGCGGATGCGGAAAAGCGCGCACGCGAGCTGCTTGAAATCGTCAGCCTGTCTGACCGCGCGGACAATTACCCGTCCCAGCTGTCCGGTGGCCAACAGCAGCGCGTCGCCATCGCCCGCGCGCTGGCAACCAATCCGAAAATCCTGCTTTGCGACGAAGCGACCAGCGCGCTCGACCCGACCACAACACGTTCGATCCTCGCGCTGCTCAAAGAGATCAACAAGACGCTCGGCATCACGATTATCGTCATCACGCATGAAATGGCGGTCATTGAGGAAATCTGTCAACGTGTGGCCATCATTGACTCCAGCCGCATCGCAGAGGTCGGCCCGGTCGATCAGGTGTTCACCCGCCCGCAGTCGGCTATGGCAAAGCAGCTCATCTATCCGGACGGCAAGCGCGACAAGCTCGCCACTGGCAAGCACTATTGTCGCATCGTGTTCGACGGCAACTCGTCGTTTGAGCCGGTGGTGTCGAACATGGTGCTCGAGTGCAAGGCGCCGGTCAACATCATGTTTGCCGACACCAAGGACATTGACGGCCGCGCCTATGGCCAGATGATCCTACAATTACCCGAGGACGAACGCGCTGCCAAGCGTGCGCTGGCGTACCTCGAAACCCAGAATGTGCATGTAGAGGAGGGCGACGCGGATGCTTTCACCTGAACTTTGGGCACAAAGCCTGTGGGAAACCTTATATATGGTCATCGTATCGACCGCGGTTTCCTATCTGATCGGCCTGCCGCTCGGCCTGCTGCTGGTCGTGACCGATAAGGGCGGCATCCGCCCGATGCCGCTCATCAACACTGTGCTGGGCGTGATCGTCAATATCCTTCGCTCGATCCCGTTCCTTATTCTTGCGGTCATGATTACGCCGATGACGCGCGCAATTGCCGGCAAGGCGATCGGCACAACCGCCATGATCGTACCGCTGACGGTAGCGGCTGCCCCCTATGTGGCGCGCATGGTCGAGTCCTCGATTAAGGAAGTGCCGTTCGGCGTGATCGAGGCGGCGCAGTCCATGGGCGCAACGCCTTGGCAGATCGTCTGGAAGGTGCTTGTCCCCGAAGCAAAGCCTTCGCTGATGGTGGGCGGCGCGATCTCGATCGTGACCATCCTCGGCTACTCCGCGATGGCGGGCTTCATTGGCGGCGGCGGTCTGGGTACGGTGGCTGTCAACTACGGCTACAACCGCTATAACTTTGAGATCATGCTGGTGGCTGTTATCATCATCGTGATTGTTGTGCAGATCTTCCAGGTCTGCGGCATGTGGCTTGCGCGCCATCTGGACAAGCGCAACCGCTAATTTCCCTACTTTGTTATCAAAAAATTTGATAAAACACCCGTAGAAAAGGAGAGATTCCCATGAAGAAGAAAATTGCAGCACTGCTGGCCGGTGCTCTGTGCCTGTCGGCTCTGGCAGCCTGCGGTGGCAACAACGCGCAGACCGCTGAGAACGGTGCATCTGATGACAAGACCATCACAGTCGGCGCATCCCCCACACCGCACGCAGAAATCCTGAACGCTGCCAAAGACGTACTGGCTGAGCAGGGCTGGACGCTCGAGGTTGTCGAGTTCACCGACTATGTGCAGCCGAACACCGCACTGGTGGACGGCGATCTGGACGCAAACTACTTCCAGCACATCCCCTACCTGAACAACTTCAACAAGGAAAACAACGCTGATCTGGTATCCGCCATCGAGATGCACTATGAGCCGTTCGGCATCTATCCGGGCAAGACCGCGACGCTGGAAGAGCTGGCAGACGGCGCAACTGTCGCTGTACCGAACGACGGCTCGAACGAGACCCGTGCACTGCTCCTTTTGCAGGATGCCGGCCTGATTAAGCTCAAGGACGGCATCGACCCGACTTCGGACGCAACCAAGCTGGACATCGTCGAGAACCCGAAGAACCTCGACATTCAGGAAATCGCTGCCGAGCAGCTGCCGCGCTCACTCGAGGACGTTGACCTCGCGGTTATCAACGGCAACTACGCGCTGCAGGCCGACCTGAACGCCAAGGAGGATTCGCTCATCACCGAGAATCCGGATTACGCTAAGGTTTATGTCAATGTCGTTGCCTGCCGCAGCGGCGACGAAACCAGCGACAAGATCACCGCGCTCAAGGAAGCGCTTCAGAGCGACGCCGTCAAGCAGTTCATCGACAACACCTACAAGGGCGCTGTCGTGGCTACTTTCTAAACAAACAACCTCAAAAGCACAGCCCCTCTGCCGCACTACGCGGCAGAGGGGCTTTTTCATATACCTACCGTGACACATCAATGCAGAGGCTTTCAAATCCACAGGCTCACCAGTCCGATAAGCAGCAGATGCACCGGATAAAACCAATAAAAAAACTGTTTGAGGTTTTTCTCCCCTCTTGTTCCATTGTAGGCCAGCAGCAACGGTATGGTCAGCAGACTGAAAATCTGAATGCCGCCCATTTGCAGCGAAAGCGCCAATAATCCGACCGAAAAACCAATCAAACCAGCTCTTTCCTGTTTGCAGCCCATACCGGAGCATTGTTCCCAGACACGCGCAGCCAGCTCCGCAAGCAGCGGCAGCATTACGCCCAAAAATCCGTAATCAATGGTCACCCAATGGCAAATCAGCCAGATACCACCCACACAGCCCAGCATGACGCCAGCGCCGGTGAGCTGCGCCGTCCTTTTCCCTTGCGCCCAGCAAGTCCGTCCATACTGAAACGCATACAAGACACAGAGCGAAAGCGAGAAGGTAATCAGGATGTTGCCATAAAACGTTTGAGTATACACATAATAGCCAGCTACGCACAGCAACCCCATTCCCAGCATTCGAAACAAATATTGCCATGGATGATGCGTGCGGCGGCTGCCCTCCCAAATGCAATAAGAAAACACCGGGAATGCAAGCCGTCCAATAATCCGCAGGATCGTCCACTGCGGGAACAGCTCCATGCCCACATGATCGAGCACCATGGCAGCCGCAGCGATCATTTTGATTTGATTTTGTGATAATCCGATGAACTGCTTCCTCTGCATGCAAACCCCTTCCGAAGCACCTTTTCCCCGCATCTCCCCCGCGGATGGATGATCTGTCCGGCATCAGTATAGCACCAAACAACACAGAATACAACGCAGACGCTTACTTTACAAATGCAATTTATAGCCGTCGCAGCCGAAACACCTGCAAGCGCTGCCATCTCCTTGATTTTCACCACACCTTTTCTATCGCTTTGGCACTTTTCTCCATCTTCTATTTGCAGACCCGCTTTTTCACAAAAGGTTTCGTTGCAATTCCGCCCCATAAAAACTCTGTTATCATTTTTCGCCGGATGTGATGCATGCCACCTTTGCATTTCAATTCCCACGCACCAGCAAGCACAGAAAACAAGGCGTTTTCTTATGATTGGTGACCAGTTCCACAAACTAAAACGACCTTATATGCCGTAAGCACATAAGGTCGTTTATCAAAAGTGAGAATGGAGAATCTATATTAGACGCTTGCGGGAATGGCAACCCATTTACCGCCCTGCTGGCAGGACTCAGTCGCAGCCTTAGCCATGAGAACCGGACGCAGGCCGTCAACAGCGCCAACCGGAACCGGCTTGTCGTTCTGGATCG